>CAZCKQ010000007.1:0-15640 GCA_964499315.1 uncultured Eubacteriales bacterium
ACAGATAGACTTTTTCCTCAATGAAGAAGACTGGAGCACTGCTTCTATCGATGGATCAGTGACAGATTCCGGAATAAAATGGATGATTGACCTTTCTTATGAACTGGTTTTGAAAGAATTGAAAGCTGTAAAGGACTGAACTGTAGATGCCTGATACTCATATTTTGAAAATCGACAGGAATATCGAAAAAGATTATTTTGACCGGCTATTAAGCTGTGTGTCAGAAGAAAAGAAAGAACGGATAAACCGGTTTCATCGGTTTGAGGATGCTCAAAGGGCTCTCCTTGGTGATGTTTTGGCACGATATGCTGTTTGTAAAAGGTTGGGCGTCAGAAATAGAGATTTGGATCTTGGAACAAATGAGTATGGGAAACCGGTGCTGCATCAGCCAAATGACGTTCATTTTAATATTTCTCACTCGGAAAACTGGGTGATTTGTGCAGTAGATAATACCGCTGTAGGTGTAGATGTAGAATTGATAAGACCAACTGAATTTAAAATTGCTGAAAGGTTTTTTTCGAAAGATGAATATATATTGCTTATGAACCAGCCTGAAGAAATGAAGCTGAAGTATTTCTATGTGTTATGGACTTTAAAGGAAAGTTATATCAAAATGGAAGGGAAAGGCCTTAGTATCCTATTATAACAAGTCTTTCTTTCCCAAAATCTATGAGATGGGGAAATTATAACTTAAAGTTTGCTAGACCACTCTTCTATTCTTGAAGAATATTCTGGGTTTTCCTTGAATAAATAAAATGATTGAACCGTTTGACTATTGCTAAAATCAACACTTTGAAAAAGCTCATTGCAATTTATACTTTTACACTTCCAAACAAAACCTGGCGGCCAGAAATCATACACGTAAAAATTCTCATACCCTGGCAATACAGCGGCAAGGAAGTGAGAGTCAGGATCTGCGAGGGTGAATTCGAGGCGTACGACGGCGAAGTCAGGATAGCGCATTTCAAAGCAGAGCATTCATCCGGGAAAATAGTATTCCTGAAAGGCCAGTATACGGGGCTCGTTGAGAAGCATGGTATCGCGGTGCCTTTATCTTATGCGCTGCAGGAAAAGGTATCCGTGGAAGTACGTCCGCTGAGCGATTACGACAAGCTAACGGGGGTGGCTGCCCATGGTTGAACTTGAACACACCCGCGAAATGCTAAGGGAACTGGGTCTTGGCACTTCGGCCGAACTGCTGGACGCGAAACTTGAGGATGCCGCCCATGATGACGCAACTTATCTGTCTTTTCTCAGCGGCCTTCTGGAGTTTGAGACCATGGAAAGAAAAAGGCGGAGCGAGGAAACCCGAATAAGGCTATCAAGGCTGCCCCACCGAAAGACACTTGATGAATTCGACTTTGAATTCCAACCCGGGATCGATTCAAGACAGATCAAGGAACTTGCGACACTCGCTTTCGCGGCAAGAAACGAAAACATCATATTCCTTGGACCACCCGGTGTCGGTAAGACGCACCTTGCCGTTGCGCTTGCTGTCGAAGCCCTCAGGGGAGGCCTGACTGTCTACTTCACCAGCCTGTCCCAATTTATCGACGACCTGAAAAGGTTCATGGTACGCGGCAAGCTTGACCAGCGCTGGCGAGTATATAGCCGTCCTGATATCCTGATCATTGACGAGGTCGGGTACATGCAGCTGGATCGCGAATCCGCGGAACTGCTTTTCCGCCTGATATGCCTGAGATACGAGAAAGGCAGCATCATACTTACGAGCAACAAATATTTCAGTGATTGGGGTGAGATAATGAGCGACACAGTCATCGCCACGGCCATGCTAGACAGGCTGCTTCATCACGCACATGTTATCAATATCCGGGGCGGTACATACAGGCTTAGGGACAGGATGAAAACCGGCGTTCAGACGGTACCTCCGACAGATATCCAGGCTTTTGATAAGCCGGCGGCAGAATGACCGGCGATTTTTCCGGCGGAATGGGTCAAATTATTCCGGCGATTGGGTCATTGTGATTCCGGCGTTGACACCTATCACATTTCACTATGGTTTACCCAATAAGTACCATTTGCAAACCCTGTAAATAATCTACAATTACCCATTAACTTCTCTTTGAAATCACATTCTTCAGTACCATATCCTGTGATTGGAATATTAGTAGGGTTATAAACTTTTCTTAACTTACCTGACTTGGAGTGTTGAAAGTTTTCAGCCTTAAAATTAGCCTTTAATGCTCCATTCTCAACCTGCAAATCTAACATACCACCAATAACATCAAGACTTACTTTACCTGCAACATTCTTTAAGTTTCTTGAATAATTATCTGTACCTGACTTGACCTTCATTTCCTCATAGAAAGCTGCTAAAAGATTTTCAAGGTTAACACTCTCTTCAAAGTTTGTGTAAATAGGGTCTGTACCTTCTTTTGCTCCATAGAATAATCTGGCTGCATCTGTAGCCTGACCATCTCCATTAAATATCTGTTGAACCATCACCAACAATAGTTCATATTTCCTGTAGTCTGTTATAGTGCAAGGTAGCAGTAATAATCCTCTGTGTTTCTGGTGTTCATCAGTATATGAGAATGTCTTATATATGCCTATCAAAGGCAGATGATACTTCTTTGATTTCTCAATAGTATCTGCAATGGTGTTCACGCTAATCTAAAAAATCATTAAATCTACTACATTTCCGATTTAATAATTCGTATGTATATGATAAAATAAGCAGAAAAAATGCTACCCACACTAAAAAAGTTGAAATAACCATTTATGGGCCAAATGAAATACCTATAGGTCATAAGCTACATGGCCGCAAGCTATCCAGACATGGTACATACACCCGTAGTCTGATACTCTTTAGCGGAATACGTGTAGTGTTTGTCATCTTCAGATTTTGTGAGAAGACAGATGCCGGATATGTTACATATTCTCTTCTTCCGTTCTACATCAGCCCGTTTCAACGGCACATAAACACTCTCATTGATCAGGTACTTCAGCTTTTCTTTTTGGAGCACAAATCCATATCCAGTATTTCCAATATGCTTGAAATCGGACTTCCAACCATACACCGGTGGATCACCAGGTTTGCGGTAGTTGCTGAAGATATTGACACAATCACAGAGAAAGTAATGATTAGCTCAAAACCTGGATATCGGGCAGCGTCATGTTCAGCCAATAACATTATCAAAGTGGTAAAGTCAGTTTTTAAAAAGGTATTCCATCTAGTACGGGATAAATTTATCCTTCTTGACTACGGTATAACAAGCTGGATTAACTTAAGACTCAAACCCTTCCTCGGCAAACTTGATAATATTGCAACCTATGCATAGCCGTAATCCTTGATAGGCATGTTCTTTGAAGGTCTTTTGACCATGTTGCTTTATCCTGTTTCCGGTGAACTTCCGTCAATCTACCGGACAGATCCGTAATTTTTACCGGATTTGATGAAAATCCGATATGTTGTCGTATGCCAAGTCCCTTGCATATAACCATATTTGCTCCGATTTCCCGTCAGCCATTCCGGTATTCCCCTAAAATTCAACACAAACCTGAATAGCATTTCCACATCCTTCTGATATACGATTTAGAAAATCAAATATATGGAAGGAACATCAATATGGATGAAAAGATCAGAGAAGAAATTGCCCAGTTCAGGTATAGCCTGATTGGGCCCATCGCCAGCCGGACAAACCTTAGTCATGGGGAAAAGTATGAGATGCTCAGAAGGATCTCTAATGGAGAATATGAAATACCATATTCCAATCGCAGAAAGGTTGGCCTGCGGACATTGGAAAGATACCTTGACCTCTATGAAAAAGGCAAGCTCAAAGCTCTGGAGCCAGGTTTCCGGCACAGATCTCAAAGAATTCCGGCACAATATATGGAGGAAGCCGTAAACCTTCGCCGCGAAAATCGGCGCAGGAGTATCGAATCCATAATCAGTATGTTGGAGCAGTCAGGCAGGGTACCGGAAGGAGTCCTTAAGCGTAGCACGGTCTATGACCATTTTGTGAAACTCGGTATTGCAAGGAAACAGACGGCTATCAAAGATAGCATACCGCAAGTTTGGTGCTGCCTACAGAGGAGAAATCCTGCAGGGTGATGTCCACCATACAATGTACCTGCCGGATCCGGTAAGAGAGGGCTACAATAGACAGGTATATTTATTCGGCTGGATTGACGATTTTACGAGGCTCTTTTACGGTGAATTTTATTGGGCGGAAAGACTGCCTGCACTTGAAAACACCTTAAAGAAGTGGATTATTAGGCATTCCAGCCCGGTCAATATCTATTGCGACAACGGTGCTGTCTATTCTTCCCACCATTTGAAGAACATCTGCGGCAGACTTGGTATCAACCTTCTGCACTCGAGGCCATATAAACCAGCTGGTCGAGGAAAAATTGAAAAAATATTCCAATTAGTTGAGTCGTCATTCAAGTCTGAAGCCATCCTTCTTGTTAAAGATGGCAGGATAAAGACGCTTGAAGACCTCAACAGCTACTTTTCTGTATGGGTTGATAAATTCTACAACCAGAGGCTCCACACCTCTACCAAGCAAAAACCCATGGCTATGTGGGAAGCCGGGGGAAATGAGCTTAAAAAGCCAAGCCTGAATGAAATATATGAGGCGTTTTTATACGAAGATGAGAAGTCGGTATCAAAAACAGGAATCATACGGGTTGAGACAAATGAGTATGAGGTCGAAACTTTTCTTGCCGGTAAAAAAGTCCAGGCAAGATATGACCCCTATGACCTTTCCAAAGGCATTCATGTATATTATGAAGCGAAAAGATATCAGGATGCTGTCCCTGCAATAATCCGTCGCCACCATAAAAAGGATTTTGTCGAGGCGCACGATGAAGCAACCATCTATACAGGCATCAATCATCTCGAATTATTAAAAAATGAGTCTATTAAGGAAATACGCGGGATAAGCTTTGCACAGGCCATCGACAAAGGCGGGTGTGAGAAAATATGATTGCCGTGAATTCCTTCAAAAGCAATATACCCACACCGGATGTTTTTATGGCTGACCAGCACAAGGAAGTGCTTGCGAGGATAGGATTTGTCGTTGAAAACTGCGGCATATTCCTGCTTTACGGTGAATCAGGCTCTGGAAAGTCAACTATCGTACGGACTTTTATCTCAAAGCTTGATCCGTCACGGTATTGCATGTGCTACATAAACAATTCAAGGCTTACTCCAAAAGACCTCTACAGCTCTGTGCTGGAATCGATGTCGGTGGTCCCGTATTCCCTGCTTTCAAAGGTAAAGAAGCAGTTTTACGAGGTCGCTTCCGACGCTTTTAAGAATCACCAAAAGCAGCTTGTGGTATTTATCGATAATGCACAGTCCCTGCCTGTACAGACAATCAGTGAAATACGCTACATGCGTGGCTTTGAATTTGACTCCATGAGTCCCCTGGCTTTAATCCTGGTAGGTCAGCCAGAATTATTACCTACACTGAGATTGAGAACGTTTGAACCGCTGTTCTACCGGATAAACAGCCAATACCATTTTAAGGGATTAAGTCAGAAGCAGACATCAGAATATATAACGCAGCAGCTTACCTTGTCCGGGCTTTCCATGCTCTTTCCCGATGATGTCAGTGCAAAAATATGGGGACGCTCAAAAGGGCTGCCACAGATAATTAATACAATCTGCACTTCCTGCCTTATTGAAATGGAGGCAAGTTCCTTAAAACTTGTGGACCATGCAATACTTGAAAGAGTGCTGGCAGATTTGCAGTATTAGGAGGCGATAGAATGTTAATCTCATTTGTTTGTATAAAAAAAGGCAAACGAAAAATAGAACGCTGGAGTGGCATTATCCCAGAAATTATCCAGCATGGGAGTCATTATGAAATCAGGATTGAAAGCAGGTCGGGAATCATGGTGGTATTCGGTAAAACTACACGGGGTGGATTTGCCTGTATGCCTGATTTCGGAGTAGGATGCCATCAACACCGAAAAACTAACTGCAGTATTGGGTGAAGTGGATGGCATTACCGTCGCTAGCGCATTGTGCGCTCTGGATGAGAAGGGCGTATTGTAGTTCCTACCTTTTCATTAACATTAAATTGGCTTGATGCCCGGCTCTGTGTCGATAAGCTGCTCTGCAGGCATGCAACAGCCTAACTCCTCAACCGGGCTGAAGGTTTTTTAATAAACCTTCCAGGATGCAGTAAAAAATGCTAAATCAGATTATAAAGGAGTTTCGTATGTTTAATTTCAGTTCGAATAATTTGGTATGGATATCAACAAAACAACATGACCGTTTTCTTGTGCATATGATGATGGATGCTGATACGAAAAGGTACTACCGGATTTATGACTTCAAAAAGGCCTTGAAGTTTGAAGATGGTCTGAATTATTGTGTTTCGGGTAAAGTGAATTCAGCTGACAAGATTTATCTTGTGGCTGAAAACATGAAGGTGAAATTGCAGAAAAATGTATCGTAGATATTGCAATCGCCGTGGTCGTCGTTCTAAGCTTGTTTATTATGGATAAACTGGATGAAAAGTAGTCAGACACGACTGCTTTTTTATTTTTTCATGAGGCACCTAAAAGGGTTATGTGATTTCCGCCATTACTTCCGGATTCAAGCCGCCAAACTGGAGTAGCGTGAACACAATGGCAACAAAAGCATCATCTACATCAAAGGCTATAACATCAGTACTTTTAAAATGCTCTTTCTTTACTCCACCAACCTCATAGAAGGCAGGTTTAATGGTGTATCCATCTAAACAAGCTTGTAGCATCTCCTGAGGTGTACCTTCTGCTCTGCATACAGCATCTCTCATTCTTGTTTGTATACTACCTGCATTTGTGGTGGACCTGAAGGGGCTCGAACCCTCGACCTCTGCGTTGCGAACGCAGCGCTCTCCCAGACTGAGCTACAGGCCCAAATTATACACTATTATTTTTTTACACTGGCTGGGCAGAAAATTGAACACTCCACGCTCTCCCAACTGAGCCACATCCCCACAACCATACATTAACTTTATAACATATTAACTTTATAACATATTACGGTCAAGGTCAATCTGCAAATATTAATCCATCAAACACTTCCGAAGCGTCGAGGCCTGCTTCCCTGACCTTCATCAAATCCACGGCAAACCATCCTTTTATTCCTGAAGCGGTTTGCGCCTTGCACCATTCCACAGAATCGCACCCCAGCAGAGTGATCGAGTCGCCGGCCTTTAATTTTGCCACCACCTTGGAACTTACCGGGGATTCAAAAAGTGAAAGATCCTTCTTCAGCTTCAGCGTTTGTATGTCGTAAAGCGCCGGGTACAATTCTATCCTGACGCCTTGAAGGAGATGTCCTTCCGCAAGTTTGTACTCCTTTGCATAGAACCATGTCTGCAGCATTATTGCGCGTTCGCTGGCGGTCACGATCCCGTTGCCCTTGATATTCCCTTTTTCAGCGCATAATCCCTGCAGCGTCCCCATGAATACAAGCCCGTTACCGTCGTAATAATAGAAATCCGTCTTGTAATCATCACTGGGTCCGTACTGCTGTACGGCCACCTCTTTGAATTTATCGGAGCCGTCGATATCGACGATATAGATGTTTTCATCTATACTTTCGCCATAATTTTTGACCTCATGTCCGTTGACCTTTAATACGTAGGCATCCTTGTATTGGCCGGCCAACTGCAGGCGTACGGTATCCTTTACGCCATCCCCGTCAAGATCCTCTTTGAGCTCTTTGAACTGGTTGTTCTGGTTGAATGTGACACCCTGCAAATTTTTAAGCGACTGCTCATAACCCTGGATGTTTTGTTCGTCCCATAAACCGCTCATGATCCGATAGTTTCTAATTGTCTCGATCAGATCAGAAAGTGGGACGAACTTTTTGGAACTTGTAAATTCATTCCTATTTTCGTCGGTGAATTCAATGCAATCCAGGCGCAGGTATTTTTTGTCGATTGACATACCGGTAATCTGCTCGCGTTCATATAGTTTTGTGACCGGATACAGATCCTTCAGATCTGTATCATATACGAACAGGTTGCCGCCGCGGGCGACAGTGCCGTATGCGAACTGCATAATCATCAGTAGGTACCTTTCATTGAGCCATAACAGCTTCTTGGGCGTTATTGAACTGACTACATTCCTGAATCCGGCTATCTGGTCTATGGTAAGTGTGGTTTCAGTATCCGCCTTTTCGAGGCTGAAGATATGGAGATTACTGCGCATCTCCCACTCAAACGGCGAAAGGTACGCCATCCTTTTGTTTGTGGGCGACATGACCGGCGCTGATGGCAGATCGTTCGAAACGAGCTGAGCTTTGCCGCCGGAAGGCTTGTAAAACAGTATTTGTGGGTTACGGCCCTTCAAATACTCGACTTTGCCATATTTTCCTTCATATAAATTGATCGTGACGCCGTCGCCGTTATCCTTCGTGGTCCCCTCTGACGTCCCCTCTGACGTCTCCTCCGACGTCCCCTCCGAAGTTTGCTCGCCGGGATCGCGAGAATCATCCGAGGTACCGGCGGTGGAAGAATCATCCTGATCGCCGTCGTCTGCGGTGCCTGAGTCAGTTTCGGAGCCGGTACCTGAACTTGAGCCGGAACTGGAATCGGAGCCGGGACCGGGGCCGGAGCGGGGTGAGCACCCTGCAAAAACTGCAGCCGATACAAACACAAAAACAAGAATAAAAATCAGCAAACGCATATTCATTTTCATAATATCACTCCATTTCCATATTTAAAACGCGATCCAAGGGATTTTCGTTCAAAAAAAGCCAGGGATCGAGATATGTGGTGACGACGCTTATCCCCCAATGCAGGTGCGGGCCCGTCGAAAAGCCCGTAGATCCCACTTTGCCGATAAGCTGTCCTTTTTCGACCATCTCGCCTTCTTTGACTAGGAGCGAATCGAGATGGCAATACGAGCTGAACAGATTCATGCCATGATCTATGATAATGGTGTTGCCTGTAACGATAAGCGTCATTGAAAGCGCGATCCTGCCGCTGTTGGATGCATAAACCGCAGTGCCTTTCGGAGTGGATATGTCCAGACCGGAGTGCCTACCGGAATCCACATTATTTATGTACCTTATCAAACCGTATTCGGCAGTCACCTTCCCTTCGCACGGGAATGCGAACTTGCCGTCCCACAGCGGCACAGGCGAAGAAACCGACTTTGCCTTGCCGGTATACTCGACATCGTGGTTCCAGGATGTATCGCTGCGCTTTTCAAGCAGTTCTTTCGTAACGGTCATATATTGCTTGGGAAACGCCTTCGGGAGAATCTTCAGTATATGCTGCGAATCGAGCAGGGTAGTCTCGCCCTTCTTCACAATTACATGTATATTGTAATCGCCCGGAGCGGTGCGGTAATCGATTGCGAATATGGAAAGCTTCCCCTCCCCGTAAGGGAAGAATACCGGCGCCTTGCCGGCAAACTTTGAACTGACGGAAACAGCCGTATCCTCTTCTGCATATTTTACATATATCATGACGTAATCGCCGGGGACCAATTGTGTAGCGGAAAGCATTACCACCGGTACCCCAGGCTTCGGGCTATTCGGTGGCGAGGGTGATGCCGCGGGTGAAGCCGAAGGTGATGGCAATGGCGAAGGCGTTTGTGAAGCGGCAGGCGCCGGCGAAACTGATACCTCGCTGTCAAGGAATGCATCGGAGATATTGGCGCATCCCGCTGTAAACACTAATAACAGAATCAAAACAACTAAAGATAATTTACCGGTCATAAGCCCTCTAAGCCCGCAGAATCGTTATTATGAACAAGTCACTATATATATATTATACACATATTCTCGCACAATATTGCATAAAAATAAAGGCAGCCATTAACCCTAATTAATAGACGAAAAACAGGCTGGAATTGTTCCGTCATCAGTGGTAGAATACGTTATGTCCGGAGGGACATACAGCCAATGGTCGCAATTTTATTACTGCTTATTTCGAACGTATTCATGACAGTCGCCTGGTACGGCCATCTCAAGTTCAAGCATATCGCGCTTCCCATCGTCATTTTAGTCAGTTGGCTCATTGCCTTGATCGAATACTGCTTCCAGGTCCCGGCAAACCGCATAGGCAGCGAATTCTTCTCGGTAACACAATTAAAAATTACTCAGGAAGTAATCACGCTCAGCGTTTTCACCGTATTTTCGATACTGTTCCTGAAAGAGACGTTCAAGTGGAACTACGCGGTATCATTCCTCTTTATAGTCGGCGCCGTGTTTTTCGCTTTTAAAAAATTCTAATATGATGAAACAATTTAATATGAAACAAATACGCAATTGACGACGGCCATGATCTCCTTCTCGATCGATGAGGTATCGTTTATGCCATAGTCAGTGACCTCGTTCGAATTAATGGGAGTGATCTGGAATACGCCCATCTTGGCCGTTTTCAACTCACCCAGCCTTGACCCCGCATTTTCCGCGATCTTTCTGGCCCTGTTTTTGGCGTCCGACGTCGCAAGCGCAAGCATATCTATCTTGAGGTCGGCGATCTTTGTGTAAAAATACTGCGGCGGCAGCGACTGGAACTGTACCCGGCTCTGTATGAGCTGCGTCGATTCCCTCGATATCTCCGTAACTTTATCGATATCGCCTGAACGGATGTCGACATCCCGGAACAGCCTGTAGCTCTCGATATTGCTTGAGAACATGCCATTCGGAAGGACAGCGTAGTTGACGATTATACTTACCGAAGAAACCGTATAATCCTTATCCGTAAGGCCTTTCGAACTCAAATATCCTTTAACCTTCACAAGGTCGTCCTCCAAGGCTTTGTACGCATCGGCCAGACTCTCGGACTGCGTGCTGAAATTGCCCTTCCATGTGACGTAATCGGACTTTATCTGCTTTTTGGCAGAGCCCGTGACCGTTATCGTATTCGGCTGCAGCCGCGTCTTAACAAACCCATTTGCCAGTACGACCGAAGAACACAGGACGGCAACGGCTATTATCGCCGCGGATATCCACGGGATCTTGCCTTTGAGCTGCTCAAACATATTCATCAATATCATCCTCCGATATCTTTTGATATCTTCTGATATAAATGATATGGAAATTTCTGATTTCTTAGAATAGAGGCAAATCCTCATTTGCTGTTTCCGCCGCAACAAGTTTTCCGTCAGGCAGCAATTCCCTTAGGATCGCATGCATCTCATCAAACTTCTCTGTGCGTATCCGAATACGTCTCCCGAGACGAGTTGCCAGATTATACGCAAAATCCCTGCATGCGTCTCTGTCATATAACTGGATTGCGCTCAAACGCATCGCATCAATACCTTGCCTTTCAAGCATGGTTGACCGCATCATATCTTTACCTTGCTCCGATGGGCTGTTGTGATAAGCAAAGCTCTCATACTCAACTGCTAATCTTGCCTGCTTGTAGTACATATCCGCAAAACAGCGATTCTGTCCAAGACGAATCCGTGCCTTTCTCTTTAATTTTATCTCATGATTGAAAACAGCGCCGTTAAGTCCGTATCCTCCCAGAGAGTGAGGCAACGTCAAAATCATATAGGCAATTGATTCCATAATAGACGCGGAACCATTCTCAATGTATCTCGCTGCTCGTACGGCTTTGCGGTGGCCACGGTACTCCGGGGTCTTCGCGAGAAACGCATTGAGCTTTTGCTTTGTCGTAATAGCGTCGGAAGGGGCGCCCGGCGGATGTGAGCAAAGCTGCAGACCCAGAAGGATGAGCCGGTGGATGCTTAATCCGCATGCAAGTTCAAGAAACAGCAATTCCGGGGAAGCGACCATTGTGCCGTTGCGTGATATCACCGCATCGGTTGGAAGATCAAGTTTGCACGAATGGACCTTTTTACCATTATTACGAAATCTCGCATTGCATTCAGTAACCGTATAATCAACCGAGTCCGTTTCTTCGGTTTTGGAACCGAGTATTGCCTCAACATAGGGTATATCCCACATTATGGCAGCAGATAAATGACTTAAATATTTTTTCACGTAGTTATTATAAGTCTGGCTGGTCATTTTTTCAAGGTCTGGATATTTTTATAACGCTTGGTTATTCTTTAAAGGACTGGCCAATTTTTCAAGTAATGGGACAAAAAGTTACCATATAATGCCATTAAGCGTATAAATATACGGCTTCCTACATATATCTCGTATAAATATGCACAAAATCCTGCTTTTACGTTATTGCCGCGCCCAATACTTGAATTTTTGACCAGTAGTAGCTGTAGAAGCTTGATTAGAGAGTGGCGCGCCCAGCAGGAGTTGAACCCGCAGCCTTCTGATCCGTAGTCAGACGCTCTATCCAATTGAGCTATAGGCGCTCATGAAAAGTTTCGAATACCAAAAAGCTTCGAAAACGAAACAAAACAGTAATCTTTATGATAATATATTATCCGCAAAAAATCAATCTCTGCCGCTCGAGCATTGCCGGTATTCTATGCAATAGGACTGCAGCACTATTTTCGTAAGGGCGAGAAAATCAATAAAATCGATAATAAATACAAGATTAGCGCAAGCCCCACCTTTTTTTCGGAAGGTGGCATTTTTGAGCATGGTTGTCCCATATGATATAATATGCCTGCCGTAGATGACTGGTAAATACTCCCAGCGGGGGTGCGACTGATGTACTTCGAATCATATAAGTCTATAGTCTTATCCGATACTCATGTCCCGGATATATTTATAAGTGAATACCTGCCATCGATGGATTGCGAATTCATCAAGATTTACCTATACTGCCTTTTCCTCAGCAAACACAATAAACACGCGACAGCCTTCGAATTATCAAAGAAGCTGGATATTGACCTGAACAGGATCACCGACGGCCTCGCATATATGCAGAAACTCGGCATAATCAAGCTCAAGGACAATTGCGTCACCCTCCTGGACCTGAAAGAAAAGGAAATCGACAGGATCTATAGGATGAAGACGACTTCGACGCCCGAAGAGGCTGCAGCATCATCAGAACGCAACAGGAAGCGCATCAAGATCATCAATACGATAAACAAGACCTTTTTCCAGGGTCTGATGTCGCCATCCTGGTATACTGATATCGATGCGTGGTTTACCAGGTATCAATTCGATGAGGACGTCATGTTCACGTTGTTCCAGCATTGCTACGACCATAAGGGGCTTTCGAAGAACTACATATTGAAGGTCGCCGATAATTGGCACAGCAGGAATATCAAAAACGCGTTCGATGTAGACAGGTATTTCCTCGAATATCAGAAACTCAGGGATACCCAAGGCTGTATTATCAAGAAATTGAATCTTTCACGCAACCTGACCGACTATGAGGAGGAGATGGTCGAAAAGTGGACCGTCCAATACGGATTTGGCCTTGAGATCATCGACTATGCCATGAAGAAGACCACGGCAAAGACAAATCCCAATTTCAAATATATCGACGCCATTCTGACAAATTGGTATGAGAATAAATTGACGAGCAGGGAAGAAATTGACAGATATGAGCTTCAGAAAAAGGCCTTGGCACGTAAAAAGGCCGCAGCAGCGACGGCGCCTTCCGTCCCTCAGCAGACCAACTATGAGCAGCGCAAATATACCGATGAATACTTCGACGACCTTTATGTCAATAAAAGAGAGACCGTATGAATCCTCATGACGCGATAATGGCCTCATATGAGAAGAGGCGCACAAACTCAATAAAGCGCCTCGAATCAAGGAAATCGGAGGTCTACGCAAAAATACCTCAGTTATTGGAATTGGACAGGCAAATCGTTGCAGCCGGTTTAGACTGTTCTAAACGCATCCTCAATGGCACGGCCGTACCCGACCTCGCAGCTTGCACTAGCAAGCTTGAAAACAGACTGCATTCGCTCAAGTTCGAGAAGGCAGCGTTATTGCTCTCCAATAATCTACCTGCAGATTACCTGGACATCACGTACGAATGCCCCAAGTGTTCGGATACCGGCTATATCGGGACGGCAGAAGACATGGTAAAATGCCCGTGTTATCATCAGCAGCTGTTGGATTTACTCTTTAGCCAGTCCAACCTGAAGCTGACCGAAAAAGAAAATTTCGCAGCGTTCAATGACAAATTATATCCCGATGTGATCGACGAACCAAGATATGGGCTCAAGATATCGCCGCGGGCGAATATAGGCATCATAAAGCAACGCTGCCTGAAGTTTATTGCCAATATCGGCTCCCCTGAGGAAAGGAACCTGTTTTTCAGCGGCCCGGCAGGCACCGGCAAGACATTTATGTGCAATTGCATTGCGGCCGAAGTCATAAAGCAGGGGATAACAGTCCTTTATCAGACCTCGCCGGTACTGTTTTCCACCATCGCCCAATTTAAGCAGAAGGCAGTGCGCGACGGCTATTTTAAAGATGACGCATATGACCGCATCTTTGACGCCGAGCTGCTGATTATTGACGACCTCGGCACCGAGCCTCCGAGCCCCGCAAGATACGCCGAGTTCCTGACAATACTCGATACTCGCCGCAGCAACGGCCTTTCACGCATATGCAAGACCATCATCTCCACTAACATAAGTCCGAGAGAATTGTACGAGTATTACGACGAGAGAAGCGCCTCAAGGATCATCGGCGGCTTTGACATGTTGCGCTTCGCAGGCGAGGACATCAGAAGGTTCAGATAAAAACAAAGGCAAAATCAAAGATACTCATGGCTAAACTCAAGCCAGGCATATTATCCTTTTAGTAATTTCATACCCTCAACCGCGTATACGAATATGATGAAGGCGACTCCCGGAAGGAACGCGATTATTCCGGCTTTTCTGCATCGGGCGTCACTATCGCCTATGCCTCTACCGATGTCTATGCCTGTGCCGATTGGCTCAGCCGGCGATTGCCGCCTACCCGACGTAGTGCGAATCAACGCGGTAATAAGGCCTGCGAGTATGCTCGCGCTGAACAAGAATATAAAACCCCACACGGCGATAAAAGTAAGGATTTGTTCACCGTCCAGCATGCCCGAACCCGAAAAAAGGTCGTTGATATCGCCTCCCGCTCTGAAATCACTCTTCAGCGCCGGGTCCATCATCTCCATTAACTTCGTCACGCCGAACGATAATAGCACCGCAATGGAATTGTTTGTGAAGTGGGCGAACATCCCGCCAAAAATCGAGTTCGTCCTGTAGACTATAAAGCCAATAAGCGCGCCGAGCAGGAAAGTGCCGGCAAGCTTCTGGAAATCTGCGTGCAAAAGGCCAAACAGCAGCGCCGTCAGCAGAATCGAGGGCCACCTGCCGTACCGCTCAAGACTGCGCTGTACCACGCCCCGGAAGAATACCTCTTCACATACGCCGGCCGCAACTCCGATGACCAGGATATTGAGCAGCAGGCTCGGGAGGTCTGCCGCAACGGGCGGCTGGAATACATCGACCCTTCCGAAAATCGACCTGAGCAGCCATAGATTCAGCAGATTTATGATGCTTACCACAGGGACCGAAAAAATCATTATGCAGAAGATAATGAACAGATTGATAAGGCTTATGCCGTTCAGTCTCAATACCCATCTGATATCGTATCGGAAAACGGCAAGGAATCCGACCGCCGGGAGCAGCAATATAACTACTTCGGTAATGATGATTCCGGAATAGAAGCCGATGCTCTGCACATATGCCCCGAGCGTGAGAAAGACAATCACTATGATGGAATAAAGGATACCGGTCTTAATCAAATCCGGTCTTCTGTTGATATCCGGTCTA
>CAZCKQ010000007.1:15740-16889 GCA_964499315.1 uncultured Eubacteriales bacterium
CATTACCAGTACCATTACTATTACCACTTAGCTGCATATTGTCACAAAACTCCACAAAAGGTTACATAATTCGCATTATGCGTTAACATTATAGTACGTCTTGTACCATTCTACAAATTTGCCTATCCCGAAATCAAGTGTCGTTCCGGGCTTGAAACCGATCAGTTTTTCGAGGTCGCCGCAGTCTGCGGAAGTGACCGGGACATCTCCGGGCTGGACTGGGTAATATTGCCTTACGGCCTTCCGCCCCAGCTTCTCTTCCAGTATTGAGATGAAACCGTCAATGACGACAGGCTTACTTCCGCCTATGTTGTAAATCCTGTACGGCGCCGAGCTTGTCGCCGGATCAGGATTGCGGACCGTGGCATCCCACATTCTTTCCGAGGCGTTACGTACCGGAGGCCTGTCCAGTAACCGCGCAACCGATTCTATCGCATCGTCAACATAGGTGAAGGCTCTCTTGGCTTTGCCCTGATTGTATACTTTGATAGGCCGATTCTCCAATATAGCCTTTGTGAAAAGAAAAAGCGCCATATCCGGCCTTCCCCACGGCCCATACACTGTGAAGAACCTCAGCCCCGTAACAGGCAGACCGTATAAATGGCTGTATGAATGCGCCATGACTTCGTTGGCCTTCTTGGTGGCGGCGTATAAGCTTACAGGGTGGTCGGTATTGTCGTGCTCCGAAAAAGGTATGGCTTCGTTGAGCCCATACACTGCGCTTGACGACGCAAATATGAGATGGCTTATTTTATTTTGCCTGCACGCCTCCAATATATTGAAGAAACCTGTCAGATTCGAATCGATGCAGACCTTCGGGTTCTCGAGGCTGTACTGCGCTCCCGCCTGCGCAGCGAGATGCACCACGGTGTCGATCTTCTTCCTGCTCCTGCTGTCCGAGAAGATACGCCCTATCCCGCCGTCATCCTCAAGGGCGACCCGGTAAAACGTAAAATTGCCGTATTGTTTCAGAATATCGAGCCTCGCGTTTTTTAAGCCAACATCATAATAGCTGTTGAGATTATCGAGACCGGTCACGGCAAATCCATCGTCCAGCAGTCTCTTTGACATATGGAACCCTATGAACCCCGCGCATCCCGTAACAAGTACGCTCTCCATCCATTCCTCCATCTATGCTTGAATCTAATG
>CAZCKQ010000007.1:16989-18245 GCA_964499315.1 uncultured Eubacteriales bacterium
GATTCCGCCAAGGTCATACAAAAGCCGCTTTACATGGCCGATTTGGCCGTCGGACGCATTTTTATTTCCCAACACACTTAATATTTCCCGCTTCTGCGACTCATTCGCATTCTTCATCGATTCGAGCACTATAGTCGTTTTCTTGCCCTCCCTGATATCCGAGCCTACCGGCTTGCCCAGAACCTTTTCGTCCCCAGTGATGCCAAGTACGTCATCCTGCAGCTGGAACGCTATGCCGCAATTTTGTGTAAATTCGCTTATAGCTTTGACCTGTTCATCAGCTATATCTGCTGTACCTTTGCCGACCATCGCGCCCGCCGTTCCCGCAAAGCCATATAATATCCCTGTCTTGAGCCGCAGCATGTTGATCACTTCATCTTCGCCCAAACAGCCATCCATGTCCATACCCATGCTCATCTGCACATCGACGGTCTCACCGCAGATGAGGTTGCCCAGAACATACGATTCCAAATACTTGATTATGGCTAATGTGACAGCCGGATCGACGCCCATCCTCAGAGTGCAGTCAGCGATAAGCGTCACGGCCCAGCCATGTTGCACATCGCCCGCCAGAATGGCAATATCACGTCCGTATTCCCGCGCCATGCCACTTTTATTAATCGGATTGCCCCCATCCGCCTTGGCCGCATCCTCCATCAGATGATGTACCGTAGGACCGCCCCTGCGTGTATTGTCGTTATCAATGATATCATCATGTACCAGCGTCCATGTATGGAACAATTCAACTCCCGCGGCCGCAGGTATCGCCATCGGCACTCTTTCTTCACCTCCGAGGCACCCGCATGCCATAAGCAGCACAGCCGGCCTCAGCCGTTTTGCCCGCCTGTAGACATAACTCGTAACCGCATCATTGATGTGCCTCGGATTATAATATTTAATCGCATCGCTTGCCTTTATGTATTCAAGGACCTCTTGGCCTTTTTGCTCAAGGAACGCAATCAATTTATCACTCAAGTCCAATATCCTCCCTAACCTGTCACCTCATTTCACATTGTATCACATTACAGTCTTACCAAGAACACTCGCGCCGCACGCATAAAAAAAGTCCCTCCAAAAAAGGAGGGACTTTTAGTTCATGATATTGATATTTTAATTAATATCAATTACGGCAATGTAACTGATGTTGCCGGATAAGCCGTTACAGTATTACCAGCAATGTCTTTCACATTTCTTGCAAGTATTTCTACTGTATAGGTGCCAACAGCATCCAACGTAACTTCTACTGATCTGAAGTC
>CAZCKQ010000008.1:0-18069 GCA_964499315.1 uncultured Eubacteriales bacterium
GGTTTCAGAAACCGCGTTTCATCCACCAAAATCACTCAAGGCAGGCTACGCTGTTCACAGCTTCTGACGAAACCGCCTAACAGGTTTAACCCTTGGTCGTGGTTGATTCCTAAGTTCTTAACCTATCAGGTGTTGCACCGGAAAGGTAATTCATCAGGTTATCGTCCAAAAGCCAAGGTCTCCACGGTAAAGGGGTCAACGCCCGCATGCCTTTGCGGATCGCCCCTGAACCTTAACTCCCAGCATCAACCCACCGCTGGGCGCGGCAAGCAAACACAAGGAACTTCATCGATGTGCCCTTAAACGGATTTTTAGGCCCGTCTTCAGAGCTGGCCTCACTGACTAGAATACTGCGCCACCATCTTGTTTTTATTGAAATTGTATAATTTCAATTATCTTATATTTTAACACATTAAGAGGTATGTCGCAAGCCGTACCGACGTTTCATACCGCTTCGGCAGGCTTATCGCATTTGAACGGTTCTTCCCTGAGATTGCCCTTTTCGTCTTCGATGAGTATCGTTATTTTCTTTTCCACCTCATCGAGCCTTTTGCTGCAATATTTTGAAAGCTCCATCCCTCTCTGGAAATGCTCGATAGATTCATCCAGTGTCAGTTCACCTTTTTCAAGTTTTTCCACAATCGATTCCAACTCATTCATTGCATCCTCAAAGCCCTTTAGTTCCCTACTCATCCACGATCCCCTCCAATCTGGCATTAACGCTGCCCACCGTACATTCCAGGCTGCCATCCTTTATATCTAAATCAATAATGTCGCCTTTTTTTACTTCTTTGATTGTACTGATTATTTTGCCCGTTTGCCTCGATTTTGCCGTGCAATAACCTCTGGAAAGAACGTTCAACGGACTTAAGGCATCCAGTTTTCCGACCAGTGAGGCAAACGTGGATCCGGCTTTTTGCAGATTTGCGCAAATGGCATTCAGCAGGCTTTTCTGCTTAATGTCAAGGTTCATCCTTTCCTGATAGATCCTGTTGAAAGGTTGTTTGAATGAAGTACTGTTCATGTATTTATCGAGTCTGGCGGCAAACAGCTTCAGCTTCTGCTGCATGACTTTTTCCAGCCTTATTCTGAAGTTGCGGATACCTTCATGCAACAACCTTTTTTCCGGAATGACTATTTCCGCGGCTGCAGATGGAGTCGGCGCGCGCATATCGGCTACAAAATCAGCTATGGTGAAATCAGTTTCATGTCCCACTGCGGAAATAACAGGTATTTCGGATGCAAATATGCTCCTCGCGACTATTTCCTCGTTAAATGCCCACAGTTCCTCCAGCGATCCCCCGCCGCGGGCAATAATGATAACATCGACGCATTTCAGCTCGTTGAGCTTTGAAATGGCCGCCGAGACTTGCGCCGATGCCGATTCACCCTGCACGGCAACCGGGAAGATCACAACATGGATATTCCCGAACCTTCTGTCAAGGATGTTCAATATATCTTTCACCACGGCGCCGGTCCTGGATGTTACAACACCTATCCGCGAAGGAAGAGCAGGTAACTTTCTTTTCCTTGATTGGTCGAACAGGCCTTCCAGCTGAAGCTTCTTCTTTAATTGTTCAAAAGCAAGATAAAGGCTTCCGAGTCCGTCTGGCTGCATTTCTTCGACGTACAACTGGTACTGCCCGTCCCTTTCAAAGACTGAGACGCTGCCTCTTGCCACCACCTTTATTCCGTTGTCCGGCGCAAACCTGAGACCTGCCGCCTGTCCTTTGAACATCACGCACTTGAGGATGCCTTTCTCGTCTTTCAAAGTAAAATAGATATGCCCGGAATAGTGGTATTTATAATTGGAGATCTCTCCCTTGATCCATATTTTCTGTAAAACCGGATCGGTCGAAATCAATTCCTTTATATACCTGTTCACTTCAGATACTGTCAGGATGTTGCTTGCAGCCGTATTGGCGATAAAAGCCATATGGCCTCCTATTAATGATTGGGTGGATTTTTCGAGATTCTGCTAAGGATACCGTTAATAAATGAACCCGCTTCTTCTCCGCTGAATTTCTTTGCAAGCTCGACGGCCTCGTTGACGGAAACGGTATACGGGATATCATCCATATACATAATTTCAAACATACTTAGCCGGAGTATCGATAAATCGACCTTAGATATCCTGTTGATTTTCCACCCTTTTGAGAACTTATTTATATAGCTGTCGATCAGGTTCATTTTGTCAAATATACCATCGACAACCTGACGAATATAGCCGGTATCTGCTGCAGGCAGTTTCTCTTCGGCAATTCTTGCTTCTATCTGGTCGTGTCTGTCATCTTGTTGTATTTCAAGCTGATAAAGAAGTTTCATCGCAACTTCCCTAGCAGTCCTCCTGCCCATCCGATTGCCTTACCTCCAAATAATCTTAGCAGCTTGTGCTATTCTGTGATTTTGGGTCTGTATACAGGTCCCGAAAAAATATTATCCACTGATACTTTAACTTCATCCACCAATATTCCGGTGCTGTCCTCGACAGCTTTTTTGACTTTGGCCTGTATCTCTTCCGAAAGAACCGGTATATTGATATCAGGAAATACCACCAACCTGATATTGACGGATACTTTATCGTTCTTTTCATCAACGTTTGCCCTTACTTCTTTCACCCCGGACATCCTGCGGACAGTAGTGAGAGAAATGCTCAATACGGCATTCAGTGAGATCCTTATCTCACCGATGCTTGTCCGTCTGCCGACCGATCTTTTTGGCTTGTCCGTCCTGATGGCTTTAATGAACAGCATCAGACTGAATATGACAAAAACAACCGAAATCACCGCAGTTACAACGACTAAAGTGCCATTTGTCAGTATCTGATTGCTGAACATTCCATACGCATAATCCAGTAAGTCTTTTCTGAACGCGAGCAAAGCAATCGCCAACGATATTATCCCGATCACCGCAGTATACAGGCAAAGCAGAAACCTTGTCATAGTTTTCATAATTCGGCATTTGCTCCTTTTTAAGTATGCTCTTTTGCAAAACTGACGCCTTGAATATGGATATTAACCTCAATAACACTAAGTCCGGTCATTTCCTCTATCGCCTTCTTGACCCTTTCCTGGACGTTCCATGCGACATCCGGGATCCTGCATCCGTAATCAACAATTATATTCATATCGATTATCACATCTGATTCCGTCATCGTAACCTTGACGCCGCGTGAAAGATTCTTTTTCCCAAGGATATCGGCTATACCGTCTGCCAGTCCGCCGCTCATCTCGCTTATCCCCGGGACATCGACCGCCGCCATGCCTGCTATGATCGCCACAACTTCATCCGCGATCCTGACGGATCCAATTTCGCCGGAAAACCCTTTTTCCTGCTGCAAATAATCATCCCCTCAACTGATAAAATTATAGCATCTATTGATTTTATCAGCAATATGGGCTATGTGCCGGACGTACTGCTATAGGCTGCTATATGCTGTTTCTGATATGTATCCCGCTAATATCCACATTTCCCTGCCTCGATGCTATGTCTGCGATTTGCGCCGTTTCCGCCGAAGTCAATCCGGGAGCGCGTACTACTATATCCATGCTTCCATTTTCCCCGAAAACAACCACGACATCGGTGTACCCTTTTTCCTTTATCAGCATCTCGATCTTATTTTCCTTTTCTGTGATATCTACGAGTTTGATCATTTTATCGTAGGCTTCCGCCTTGACCGCATCATTTGCATTTTCGTCCTCGGTTATCTTTTCAAGCGTATCCATGCTCAGGCTTCTGCCCGTTTGCCTTTCGAGCTTCGCGCGCGCAAAAAAATCGCTTCCTGCATTAACCGTGCCGCCGGTACCGGTCGTGTTTTCTTTATCCGATGGGTCGCTTTTTGAATCTACAAATACGGCATCTCCGATATTATTCTCATTTCTCTGAGCCGATGCGGAGCTGCTTTTTTTATAAGTATATTGCATATATCCTGCAACGACAATTACAAGTATCAACGCAAGAACGACGATCTGTCTTTTTTTGAATACCATACCTTTCCCTCCCGTGATTGAATGTATTTTTTAATACATTCATATATATTCAATCAAAATGGACATTATATCAAAACTATTTGCCTATTTACGCATTTCAAGCACCTGAATCTTGTGCATAGGCAAATCAAGCAGCACTTCCACAGCTTTGCTTATATCCTCCCTGACTGACGCGTCTGAAGCGCCTTCAGCAATTACGACCGCGCCCTTGACCTGTGGCATGGTCTCATTCAGCACGACAACTTTTCTGCTTCCGCCCTGCAATTCCTCATATGCAAGACTGTTTTCCTGGCTGGTCTGGGTTATGGTCCTGTTGCCCCCGTTGCTGTCTTTTTCAAGCGTATCGCTTTCGGAATTTTTCTTGTCATAGGCAGGCTCGATTGACTTTCCAGAAGAATATGTTATCATCACCGAAACCTTTCCCGCGCCTTTAATTTTTGAAAGTATCGACTCAAGTTTAGATTCCACTTCGTCGGCGCTATGGTCCCCCGATCGCGCCAGCCCATAATCCTCATTGGACAAATCAGGCATGGCCTGGATCTTCTCATTGTTTTCACTTTTTTTTATGAATGTGCCCCCGGCAATAATTATGATGATACCTATTATGGCCATGATGAGGCAGTTTTCAATGAATTTTTTTCTGTTTGTTGCCCTATCTTTAATCCATTCAATCAGATTCTTGAACTTTTTGTCCAATATCATCACCCTCCTCCAGTGAAATACTTACGTTTTCCCGTTTTAATTCATATAGGCTGCACAGTTTTACGGCCAGTCTCTCAACATCTCCGTTATCGACCGATCCTGTTTCGGTTTTATTATCATCACCTTCCTCCCCCTCAGTTTTGCGCGTTTCGGAGCTCGAAATCCTATCTATCACTATTGATTTCCCGCCTTGTTTGGAAGCGTTCAGCACGAGCTTTACAAATATCTGCCTGATCCTTCCGAAATTGCTCGAAGCAATATCTTCTTCCAATACCACGTCCGCATGGATATTGCTTCTATCGACGCCTGTGAATGATGCAGCCGTCAGCCGGATATTTTCGATTACTTTATTTCTATATACCTCGACAAGCTGCCTCGATTGCTCCTCCTGCAGCAAACCGGCGTCGCTTTGCCGTCCGTATTCGTCCATACGCTCTTCCGCCGATGTTATAAAAAGGCCGATATCCAGATTTGTGTTTATTATCTGCAATATCGGATTTATGATGGCTATGATCAATATGAATCCCATAACCATATTGATTACCTTTTTTATCGTCCCGGCAGGCAAAATAATTTCTATGATTACAATGAATGCAACAACCGTCACTATCTGCATTACCCATTTGTAAACCAGTTCCATTCCGTCCTCCGTGTCAAATACTCATGCTTCAGCGGATCATTGCCGCTGTATTGGCGCTGTTGATCACAGTAGATAACGCGATTAAAAACATCAGCGCCACCGCAGCCACCATGCCAAGGATTATCGACATGGAATTGGCTATATCGCCGAAACAGCCGGTTATCCTTTTTTCCGACAACGGTTCCACCAGAAGCCCTGCAAGCCTGTATAGAAGGATGAGCGCCATTATCTTCAGGAGAGGAAGCAGGCATAATATGACCACGCCGATCATCACGGCAATCCCCGCGGCATTCCTGATCAGCAACGTACAATTGATTACCGTGGATGCGGCATCCGCAAGGTAGCCGCCAATAACCGGGATAAAAGTACCGATGGCGAACTTTAGGGTTTTGCCTGCCACTCCGTCGGCAATGCCTTTCAAACCGCTCTGTACCGACACTGCGGCAACAAATGCGGTCACAATTATTCCAAGCGATATTACTGCGCACCTCTTTATCAATGAAGCTGTCCTTGATATCTGGATTTTCTCGCTGATATTGTTGATGAACGATAATATGGTAGAGAGAAAAATCGCCGGTATAAACAGATTTTTGATGGCGTTTGCGGTAAATTCGGCCGCCATAATCATCAATGGCTGAAATGCGCTTCCGGAGATGAGATTGCCGCTTGATACCATCAGTGTGGAAAGGACGGGAAGCGAGGCGTACATAAAGCCCACCATATCGTTGATTGTCTTGACCCCAAGGTCGGAAGCCGTCTTAAAACTGGTGGCCGCCAGGGCAACAAATACCGAATAACATGCAAAAAAGGCGATTTCCCCTGTACCCTTTCTTAAAAAAGAAGCCTGAAGGTTTTTGAGAATTGCACATAATATCGCAATTATCGCCAGTTTTATCAGTATGCCGATATTGCCGTTGATTTCACCCAGCAGGTAAGCCGGAATCGCCTTTAGTAATGATGCCGGATCAAGCTTCAGCTTTCCCGAGATGATATCCCCGATGATCTGGCTCGGATCTAATCCGCCTATAACCGACAGGGACTCCTTATCGGCATAATCCTTAATAATCCTCCCGATTTGATCAGCCTCAGATACATCGATCTGCTGGTCGATCATATTGCTGTCGTCGACGGCGGTTTCGGCATAAGCGGTGCCGCACGCCGATGTGATAACAAGAACGAGCACGAGAACGACGAACACAAATTGTACCGTCTTCATGGCAATATACCGGCCATAATCTCGACAAGCGCCGATACTATCGGAACAGCCATGGCCAGAATGACCACCTTTCCCGCTAATTCTATCTTCTAAGCGATTGCTGCTTCACCGGCATCCCTGCATACCTCCGAGCCGAATTCGCATATATACGCTATACCGACTATTTTGAGCAGCAGGCTGAAGTATTTGAAATCAAGGTCGGATTTGGCGGCGAATTCCTCCAGCATTTTTACAATCGATGATATGCGGCCTACCAGAAGAACTATAATAACAAGTCCTGCGGCTATCGTGATCTGTATGGCAATTTCAGGACGGTGCGCCTTGATTACAAGTACGGCAAACGTCGCTATCAGGCCTATTCCGATGGCTTGTACTATTTCCATAAATAATTAAAATTGAAATATTGCTTTTACAGTATCGAACAGATTAACAATCTCTTTGACGATCATCAGGAGTACTACGATCAAACCGGCAAGGGACGTCATCATGGCCTGTTCCTCCCTGCCTGATTTTATCAGGACCGCATTGAGCACGGATACAAGTATGCCTATTGCCGCTATTCTGAAAATCAAATCTATACCCATCTGCCCCGAAAACCTCCCGATATGTTGTTAGAAAAGCAATATAACAATTGCAAGACCTCCCAGGATCCCAAGTTTATAGTACATTGACCCATATTTTTTTCTGATCTCTTCCGCTTTTGATTCTTGCAGCTTCAACTTTTCTATTGTCATATTGATGTTGGATACCTGGCCGTTTCTGTCTGAACAACCAAGCATATTGCCAAAACCGGTCAAAACAGCCTTATCCTCTTTTGTTAAAGAAGTAGATCCGAGGTTTTGCCTTATTGAAGCCTCCCATGCTTCACATGCTGTCAGGCCTGTCTTTGAGCGCAGATTGTCCGCTGTGTTTTTAAATATGAAGCCAATCTGATTCTTCTGGGTGTAATAGATATTCATGAATGCCTGGCAGATCGGATTTGACATAAACACCACTTCATTTTCAAATACTTTGAGGCAGCATTGCAGCGTCCTGAGCTGCTCCACCCTTAACGAGTATCCACGCGCAACCACAGCCCCCGCCATAGTCAGGGCAAGTATTATTATTACTCCGCCGATTATTTTGAAAACCAGTCCAATCATTGATCCCGCCTTATAAATAACGGTTTATTATTAATACAATCCACTACCTCTTCTATCGTCCCGGGCCCGTCTGCCGCACTCAGCACGATACATAACTGGAACACCTTTTTTTCCAGAAGGTCCACCACTTCATTCCTGCTTTGGAGTTCGGTGACGTTATAACCGTGGGCAGTCGCGATGATCCTCACTCCGGCGTTTATTACATTCAAAAGGGCATCCCTGTCGCCGGGGCCGCCTATTTCGTCCATTATCACGATCCTCGGGGACATTGCCCTTATCATCATATTAAGCCCTAAGATTTTGGGGCATCCGTCCAGTACATCGGTTCTGCATCCTACATCGAATTGCGGGACGCCTTTGAAAGATGCGGCTATCTCTGAACGTTCGTCAACTATACCGACTTTGCGGCCTTTCTGGGATAAATCCTTCATGCCGTTGCTCAGGTTTCTTGCGATATCCCTTATTATCGTCGTCTTGCCGCATCCCGGAGGAGACACGATCAATGTATTCAACGGTTCCTTGCACTTATCGGTATCCACAAATATATAATGCATGATTTTGTCGGAGCATCCTGTGATTTGCCTGGCTATCCGAATGTTCAGGCTTGAAACCTCTTTTATGTTCTTGATCGCCATACCATCCATGACCACTTTGCCCGAGATGCCTACCCGATGCCCTCCCCTGAGTGTGATGAACCCGTTCCTGATGTCATCCTGGTAGGCGTATATTGAATTGTCGCTCATTATCTCCAGCGTCTTGGCGATATCGTCCTGCGTGACCAGATAAGGATTGTCGCAATTGTTTGCAATCCGGTCGGAACCCCCGATGAACCATTCTTCGTTTTTTGCGGTGAGCATCAGTGGTTTGCCCGCTCTGAGGCGAATTTCTTCAATTTCCCGGATAAACGCAGGTTCCGCCTTGTCCAGTTTGAATCTTAAACCTGCCGGCAAATACTGAATGACATCCTCATAAATACGACTGGATCTGTAACTGCTTTCCAATACCGTGACCCCCTGCCATGGATTTATGTTTACCATAACCCGGCAGTATATAGATATTTTAATTGGACATGTTTTATGACAAAAAAAAAGAGCTGACTTGGAAATCAGCTCGTAATCCGCAATTCGCAGTGTTTTCGAAAAATGCTGTTTGTTATACTCTTTCTATATATTCGCCTGTCCTCGTATCGATCCTTATGACATCTCCCTGATTGACAAAGAGCGGGACTTTGATCGTAACGCCGGTTTCGACTGTCGCAGGCTTGGTGGTATTTGTCGCCGTATCGCCTTTAAATCCGGGTTCTGTCGCGGTGACTTCCAATTCCACAAAAGTAGGCGGTTCGATACCGAAGACGTTCTCTTTATGCGAAAGGATCTTTACAGACATATTCTCTTTGACGAACTTAAGAGAATCGCCTAGCTTATCCTTTCCGAGAGCTATTTGTTCGTACGTTTCGGTATCCATGAAATAATAAAGGTCGCCGTCGTTATAGAGATATTGCATGTCCTTTCTTTCTATATGCGCCTTGGGCATCTTATCAGTGGGATTGAATGTCCTTTCAACCGTAGCGCCTGTTATGATGTTCTTTAATTTTGTCCTGACAAATGCGGCGCCCTTACCAGGTTTGACGTGCTGAAATTCAACAACCTGGAATATCTGGTTGTCAAGTTCGAATGTCGCGCCGTTCCTGAAATCACCTGCAGATATCATTGCAACACCTCCTCAAATCAATTATATAATTTTACATAATATTCAAAGTATGGTCAATGCCTTCGCGGAACTTGTCAGAACAGCCGGGTGATCCCCATTGATCGCAACCATGTCTTCGATCCTTACGCCACCTTTGTTATTCAAATAAATACCAGGCTCGACGGTGACGACCATGCCGTCCTTCATGCGTAATCCGGCTGACCTTGAAAGCCTAGGATTTTCGTGCACTTCCAGCCCTACGCCGTGCCCTGTCGCATGACCGAAGTTACTGCCGTACCCCGCATCGGTAATAATTTTGCGTACGACCGAATCGATCTCTTTGCCGCTCTTTCCCGCAACTGCAGATTCAATCCCTTTATTTTGCGCATCAAGTACGATTCCGTATATCTTCAGCATTTCAGCGTCCGGTTTTCCGACAAATACAGTACGTGTGATATCAGAGCAATAACCGTTGAAAACAGCTCCGAAATCAAGGATCAAAGGTTCGCCGCTCTTGAGCTTCTTCGAAGAAGCAACACCGTGAGGCAGCGCGGCCCTTTCTCCCGAAGCTGCGATCACATCAAAACTAACACCCGAGCCGCCGTTGGTCCTGATATTGTACTCGATTTCTGCGGCTAACTCAAATTCACTAATGCCGGGCCTGATATACTGCAATATATGAGAAAACGCCTTGTCTGCAAGTTGCGCGGTCCTTTTTATATCCTTCAGTTCATGTTCGTCTTTGATAAGGCGCAGATTCTCGGCAAGATCTTTGACGGTAATGATCTCAATGCCTTTGAAAATGCTTTTGCATTTCATATAGTATTCATATGAGATCCATTCATGCTCAAGGCCGATTGTTTTCAATCCGTCGGATTTAAGAATCCGGTAGAGTTTATTGATCATATCCCCCCGGGATTCGATTATTTTACACGACGGCGCCTGGCTGGAAGCCTGCGCGGTATATCGGAAATCGGTAACCAGCCAACAATCGTCCTGCGATATCATCAGATTGGCATAAGTACCTGTAAAGCCAGAAAGATAGGCGATATTCTTCAGTTTTGTAACAAGAACGGCGTCAATCTGCCTGGCTTTTATCTTCTTTCGGATCTGGCCGATGCGGCGTTCGGATATCTCCCTTGCAACCTTTGTCATCCCTGTCATTTGCCGTCCCTTTGATAATGGATTATTTTATAAGTTTTGCGGCTGCATAAACAGCCAGTATATACCCGTATGCCCCAAGACCTATGATTTGTCCGCGGCATACCGGTGATATCACGGATATGTTCCTGAAATCCTCGCGGTTATGTATATTGGAAAGATGGACCTCGATCGCCGGCAATCCCACTCCTTTTATGGCATCGCGGATCGCATAGCTGTAGTGAGTATAGGCGCCGGGATTTATTATGATTGCATCTGCAGTACCCTTTGAGGCATGTATGGCATCTATGATGGCGCCTTCGCTGTTATGCTGCATGAAATCAAGCTCCATGCCCATGACCGATGCTTCACGTCTCATTCCCTCTTCGATCTCCGGAAGGGTGACATCCCCGTAGATGTCGTTTTCCCTGGAACCCAGAAGGTTCAGGTTGGGTCCGTTTAAACATACGATACGTTTCATATGACATACCCCCGATTTATTCATTTGCTATATTCTCATATATTTGCTTAAGCAATAAGGCCTGCTCGGCCATGTTAAACCTTGATTCGCATATGACGACGGGTTCCATCCGCCGTCTCGCAAATACACGCGCCACGTATTCGAACTCCGGACCGTACTCTTCGTCCTCAAGCATGACATGACGCCTTTCGCCTCCGGCCGTATATTCGATTTTGCTGAAGTGACAGTGTATGTTCGACAGCCGGGACGTCCCCAGGGCATTCTCCACCACATCCATTACAGTTTCGAAGGCGCTGACTGAATTCAGATTACCTCTTTGCCTTGCGTAAAGATGACCGAGGTCCAGTGTCGGAATGAGCTGCTCGCTGATCCTGCACAGCTCGACAATCTCTTCAAGTGTGCCGAACTGGTTAATCTTGCCGAGTGTTTCGGGGCATATGGCTATCCCATCCAAGCCTCTCTCCCTGGCTTCGGCGATTGCAAGCCTTATGGAATCGGCGGCATACTCAAAGGCCTTTTTCCTGTCCATCCCGCTGCACGAGCCTATATGGATGACGACCCTTCCCGCGCCCATCCACGAAGCAGCCGTCATTGCATCAATAATATACTTCACCGACCTGATCCGTGAAGATTCTTCTTCATTGCACAAGTTAATATAATACGGGGCGTGGATACTGAGATATATGTCGTTCACCAGGGCTTCCCCGCCGATCTTCCTCGCAGTCTGCTCTTTGATGTTCACACCTTTGTTGCACTGGTATTCATATGCGTTGAGCCCCATCCTGCGAAGCCACTGCGGCATGGCTACGGATGATTTGTTGCCTTGTTCGTAGAAACTGTCCGAGTTTCCGGCAGGACCGAATCTTATCATTCTATGGCTCCATCATGTTATTGTAAAGTAATAATATATCCTGCCCAAACAGCAGTGTTATAATCACGCCCGTAACGATAAAAGGCCCAAACGGTATCGCATCATGCCTCTTTTTGATCCTCGCCAGCATAAGCAACGCGCTTACCAGGCCGCCGGTGAAAATCGACATAAAAAGCGCGAGGACCGTCATCTTGATTCCAAGTAACAATCCGATCGGGACAAATATCTTGACATCGCCCATCCCCATTGCCGTATCGCTTTTATAGATCAGCAGACCGACAAGCGCCACTATGAATAGGAACCCCGAACCGATTAACATCCCGATCAAAGGACTCCACCATTCCTCACCCCTGATGAAGGCAAGAGGCCTGAATATATTGCAGATAAAAGCGGCAATACCTGCTATGATACCGGCAATCACCAGTTCGTCGGGGATTATCTTGTGCTTGAGATCTATGAAGAAGACAATAAGCAATATTGTTGACATAAGACCTGTAAATAGTAATTCAGGGGACAGCCCGTACTTCCAAAAAAGCATCAGCAGCACGCCTGCCGTTAGAATGGTCCTTATAACAGCAGCCAAAGAAAAAAGACTGTTTACCGCATACTTGCGCAACCCGGCCGCAGAAGAAGGGACAGGAGAAAGAATTAAAGATATGTAATCAGAGAAGCATCCTGCGGCTAGCCCGATAGTTATTATTAATACAGATTCCCAGATCAATCTAATCAGGACCTCCCCAGCTCGTTTATTAAAGCTTCCATTATGCCTCCGGCGATATCATCGCTCGCTGCCTTTATACCAGTCCACAGCTCAAAGGCCGCCACCGCCTGGTAAACAAGCATGCCGACGCCGCCAGCCGTTATGCATCCCGCTGATTCCGCATCATTCAGCAACGCAGTCTTTAGTGGTCTGTAGACGGTATCATATACGATCATGCCTTTCCGAAGGCTGACGCCGTCGGGAAGAGGGCTTATATCCTCGAACCCATGCATTCCGAGCGGCGTGGTGTTTACAATAATATCGCCGCTGCTTATTATTTCGGGAGCAATACCCGTCGAAAGGCCAAATGCCTCAGCGATATCACCGTAACGTTGGTTTACCTGTTTTTCTATCTCACATGCCTTATCATATGTACGATTAATGATATTGATCTTCCCGGCGCCCTCTCCGGCGATAGCCTGAACGATCGCCCTTGAAGCGCCTCCGGCGCCGAGAACGGCAACTGTCTTTCCCCCGAAGCCGCATCCCGTTTGTTTGTGAAATGCCTTGATAAAACCGGTAATGTCGGTATTCGTACCGTAAAACCTTCCATCAATCAATGTCACAGTATTGACAGCCCCGATGCTCTCTGCTTCTTCATCTATACCGTCTATATATCCGATAATTTGCTGTTTATATGGAATCGTAACATTAAAGCCCACGATACTCAATTCCTTCAGCGCCTTAACCACGATCCCGAGTCTTTTCGGGTCATCAATCCCGAACGGGAGATAAACGAGTCCGCATCCAAAAATTTTTGATAATGTATTGAAGATATACGGCGAAAAAGTATGGCTGACAGGATTTCCTATCAAACCTGCGAGGTTTGCCTTGCCTTTGACAAAATCCTCAAGTTTCATTGTCGTAACCCCTGCGTACGCCGATACGTGAAAGAACGATATTTTCCAGCATCCGTCTCGGTTTGATGATAAATAACTCCTCAGGATTTATTGGGTTTACAAGTATCGTAAACATCCCCGCTCTATTCCCGCCAAAAATATCAGTGAATATCTGGTCACCGATTACGGCAATCTCGGCAGTTTTGAGTCCCATCATGCCTTTTGCCTTTAAAAATGACCTTCTTCTGGGTTTGGAAGCCCTATATATATAATCGACCCCAAGCGCGTTGGCGATATTGGTTACACGTTTCTTCAAGGCATTTGACACGATACACAGCTTAAAACCTTTTTGCATGGCCTTTTTTATCCAGTCAAACGCTTTTGCGTCAGGATTCCTGGAACTTGCCGATACCAGCGTATTATCGACATCTACAATCAGTCCTGTGATACCCCTTTTTCTCAACCTGTCAAAATTGATATCACCTATGCTCCTGACCACCAGATCAGGCACCAGGTTCTTTAGTATGCTCAATTGAAGGCTCCTTCCATATAATGCAAAGATTATACCAGAATACGGACAACCATACAATGATAAGGATTCCAAATTTTATGCCGAAAATGCTGGATTTCTGTGAAAAAAAGTATCATAATAAATAGTTAAATATATGTATGATGGCATGAGGGGGTAAATTCGTATGAGCATGGATATTAAGATAACAAGGACACAAAATCCGAAGGCTAAGCCGGACCCCCGGAATTTAGGGTTCGGCCAGTATTTCACCGATCATATGTTTTCAATGGATTATACTGAAGGGAAAGGATGGCACGACCCTGTCATCATACCTTACGCGCCGCTATCGCTTGATCCTTCCACCATGATTCTTCATTACGGACAGGGTATTTTTGAAGGGCTCAAGGCATACAAAGCAAAAGGCGGAAAGATACTATTGTTCCGACCGAATAAAAACATGGAAAGAATCAACTCGTCGAACGAACGGATGTGCATTCCGCAGATTGACACGGATTTCGGCATTGAAGCCGTCAAGACCCTTGTAAAAGTGGACAGCGACTGGATACCTTCGGCTGAAGGAACCTCTCTGTACATCCGCCCATTCATTTTTGCCACCGACCCTTATCTTGGCGTCCGTCCATCGAGGACTTATAAGTTCCTTATCATCCTTTCGCCGGTGGGAGCGTACTATCCCGGCGGACTAAGTCCTGTAAAAATTTACGTGGAAAACAAATATGTCCGTGCAGTCAAGGGCGGCACCGGTTTTGTCAAAACAATGGGCAATTATTCGTCCAGTCTTAAATCGCAGGCCGAGGCAAAGGAAAAAGGGTACATTCAGGTGTTATGGCTCGACGGTATCGAGAGAAAATACATCGAAGAAGTCGGATCCATGAATGTCTTCTTTAAAATCAACGGGACAGTCGTTACTCCTGCCCTCAACGGAAGCATCCTGCCAGGGATAACCCGTGACTCCGTCATTCAGCTGCTGAAGAAATGGGGTATGGAAGTCGATGAAAGACCCATATCAATAGAAGAGATCTACAAGGCCAATACCGATGGAACACTTGAAGAGGCATTCGGTACGGGAACCGCCGCGGTCATCTCACCTATCGGCGAGCTTAATATGGAAGGAAATAAGATACGTATCAACAAAGGCCTGATAGACCCTCTCACTTCCAAGATCTCCGACTCGATAACCGGAATCCAGAGCGACATTCTCGAAGATACCATGAATTGGACAGTCGAAGTCTGAATAAAATGATTGCATGGTATTGGTTTTAATAGTTTGCGCAGGTTGTCTTCTGTTAATATCAGGGCTGATGATTTTTCCTTCGGAGGCGCTGGAGGCTGCCCGGAAAGGATTGGATCTCTGGTTTGGTATTGTATTTCCATCTCTGTTTCCCTTTTTGGTTGCCACCAATATTCTGAACGCATCCGGTTATTTCAAAAAAGCCGGAGCGTTGCTCGAGCCTGTGATGAGACCTTTATTCAGGGTTCCGGGCGCCGGGTCGTTCGCGCTTCTGCTGGGCACAGTCAGCGGCTATCCGTCAGGCGCGATAGTTGCGTCCGAAATGCGCAAATCGGATTTGCTCAACAGGGATGAAGCAGACAGACTTATAGCCTTCTCGAACAATTCGGGGCCTGTTTTTCTTACGGGAGCTGTTGGCGCAGGCATGTTCAATATGCCGCGCATAGGGCTGGTACTTCTCGTATGCCACATACTGGCAGGCTTGACGGTTGGATTGATTCTTCGCTTCAGACCCGGTTCCAAAAAATCGTATGCAAAAAACAAATATGTTATATCGTTAAGCAAACACCACACCCAGGAAAAGAGTATCCCGACGATATTAGGACAATCCGTCAGTTCTTCCCTTCAGACCATAATCGCCATAGGCGGATATATCGTGATATTTTCGGTGATAGTGCGTTTATTGATTGAAAGCGGCGCTATCCGTCTTATCGCGTCACTATTTTGCGCCATAACCGGTTATATTGGAATACCTGTCCCTCGCCAGATCTTTGAAGGATTAACCGGGGGATTTTTTGAGATAACGACGGGAATAAGCATGGTCTCCTCGTCAAGTGCGGATATAGGAGTGAAGGTAGCCGCTACGGGACTGATTGCAGGTTGGGGAGGTTTATCCGTCCATTCGCAGGTCCTTGGAATAATATCAGGAACAGGCATAAGCATCAAAAAATACATGAAGGGCAAATTTCTCCACGGCATCATCGCGTGCATTTATACGGCCATATTATTTAAGCTCTGCTCCGTATGGATCCTTGATACTGCCGAAACATTCCTGAATGCTGATTCATTCAGCAGGATCGACTATTTGTATTACTTCTTATATTCGACAGTCATGGCGATTGTATTTATAATATTTAGCTCAATAGCGGGAGTTGCAGCAAGGCTGCATCATAAAACATAAAGCTATTTTAATTCGTGTCTGTTCATTTGGACTACGTCAATGGTATCTTTCAATATCTCTTCAACTTTGTTCAACAGGCTTTCGGCATATTCTTTCGTGCCCATCCTTATCTCACGGGCTTTCTTCTGAGCGCCCGAAACTATCTCGTTTGCCTGCGCGTACGCCTTCTGGGCGATCTCGTGCTCATCCACCAACTGGGCTATCCTGCCCTCGGCTTCTTTAATCATATTATTGGCTTCCTTCTGAGCTTCGTGAAGGATTTTCTGACGTTCATCCCTTACCCACCTGGCCTGCTTTATATCATCGGGCAAATGCAGTCTTATTTCTTTGATTATCTCAAGGATCTCCTCCCTATCTACAAGGCATTTACCCGTAATAGGAATCCTCGTGCTTTTTTCAACGATTTCTTCAAGAGTCTCCAATATGGACAATATTTCCATACTAACCTCCGTTGCCTCGTATCTTTTTTAATATGTCCTCCCTGATACATTCCGGAACAAGCTCGTCAATGCTGCCGTTATTGTTCGCAATTTCCTTTACAATACTTGAACTGAGATATGAATATTTGATGTTCGTCATCATGAAGACAGTCTCTATATCCGGATTAAGATCCTTGTTTAATAATGCATATTGAAATTCGAATTCAAAATCCGTCAACGCCCTCAAGCCTTTGACAATCGCAATAGCTTCTTTCTGTCTTGCGAAATCCACAAGCAGCCCGTTAAACGACTCCACTGCAATCTTTTTTGAATGATTTACCGCCCGGCGTATGAATTCGACCCTCTCTTCCGCCGTAAAAAGCGGTACTTTATTTTCATTATTGCCGACAGCCACAATAAGTTTGTCAAATATCCTTATAGCCCTGTTTATAATATCAAGATGACCATTTGTTATCGGATCGAAGCTTCCCGGATAGATGCAGGTTCTCAATAACTCACAACCTTTCGGGTCAATTCTGTTTTAAATAAATATCAAGCGACGTATCCCCGTATCGTCTTTCCCTGAATATGACAAGTGAACCGTTATCTGGCACGACCGGGTCGTTCTTGTTTCTTTCAGCTATGACAAGCCCGCCGGTCCTTATTATATCATTTTTCGAGATATAATTTAAGGTTGGACCTATAATATTTTTGTAATAAGGCGGGTCAAGCAGAATGATGTCAAATTTGGTCCCGCTGTATCCAAGTCTTTCGATAGCGAAAAACACATCCGAGTTGTCAATAATCGCCTTATCGGCAAGTCTTGTAAGCTTCAGATTTTCTGAAATCAGCCTGCAGCATGATTGGCTTTTGTCGACAAAGCGGCAGCAATCCGCGCCTCTGCTCAAAGCTTCTATCCCAAGACTCCCTGTTCCCGCAAACAGGTCAAGTACCTGCGCACCCTGCACATATTGCGCAATGATATTGAATAACCCCTCTTTGACCATATCAGAAGTCGGGCGTGTGGTCATACCTTTTTGGGTCTTCAATCTTGTTCCTTTTGCAGTCCCGGATATCACCCTCAATTAACAAGCCCCATTCCTTCTCCGTATATATCATTTATTGTGCTCCACAATACTTCCGCCTCTTGCTTTTCGATGTTTTTTTCCTTTCCGTGTTTCTTGAACTTTTTTTTACCGGCACTCTCATTGTTGCCGGGACACATACCTGAATGCGATGCT
>CAZCKQ010000009.1:0-17040 GCA_964499315.1 uncultured Eubacteriales bacterium
GCACCGGCGCGGGTTACCGGCTGGTCGGTACGGACGGTCCCGTTCATGTCGGAGACGGTCCGTTTACTGTCGACGCCAAAGGCAACGTCAGCGGACGATACGCCGCCGATTCATTGAGGATCGTTGCTTTCGCGGACAACAGCCTGCTTGCGAAGATCGGGAACAACCTTTATTCAGCAGAAGGGCAGGCGGCTGATAATGCTGTGGATTACAGAGTACGCCAGGGATTCCTGGAAGATTCGAATATAGACATAGCGCAGGAAATGGTCAATATGATGCAGGTATCACGCAGTTATGAAACCAACGTGCGCGTGATCAATATGATAGACGGTACCTTGAGTAAGGCAGTGAACGAAATCGCAAGGATGGGGTGAGATAATTTATGATTCAGTCGTTATACACAGCGGCATCGACAATTTCGGCGCAGCAAACGAATATCAACATTATAGCAAATAATATCGCAAATATCAGCACGGATGGATTTAAGAAGAGCCGCGTCGATTTCAGGGATGCGCTTTATGCAACTCTGTCAGCCGTCCCGGGAAATACAGCCTTGTCCCCCGATACTGTACGGCGGGGACACGGGGTATTGGTAGACTCGGTAAAGACGGATTTTTCTGATGGGTCGCTTATCCAGAGCGAGGATCCCGCTGACATTGTCATCGGCGGAGAAGCCTTTTTCAAAGTTCAGACGCGTGACGGGCGCTATATGTATACCAAATCGGGAACACTCTGTACGTTTGATGAAGATGGCCGCAATTATCTCGCCTCATCACAGGGATATTATTTTCTGGACAGGAATGGCAACAGGATACTTGCCAATAGCGGCGAAGCAGCCAAAACAGATACATCCGTGCTTAATGCTGTGACGTTTCCTAATCCTGAAGGGCTAGGGAATGCGGGCGACGGTATGTTTTATGCAACGGATGCGTCGGGTGAGGCGGTTCCTGCCGACGGATACAAGGTGCGGAGAGGTTTCACCGAAAGCTCGAATGTGGATATGGCCAAAGAAATGACCAGCCTTATAAGGGCGCAAAGGACTTATTCGCTTGCCAGCCGCGCATTGACCGCGGCTGATAATATGGAGGCGCTTGCCAACCAGATAGTGTCGAGAAGCTGATTGCCTGAAGGAGGGCTTCTATGAAAATAAATGATATTTCAAACAAAATAGCTATCGAGAATTATGCCAAAACTGTTAAAAGGGCTGTACTGCCGTCAGTATCCCAGCCTTGCGATAAGCTGGAATTGAATGATACCGCCAGGATATTCTCGGAGGCTGTAAAAGCGGCGAAGGAAGCGTCGGATGTCTCGGAGAAACTGGTCAGGACTGTATCCGACAAGATCAGAAACGGTACCTATAATGTAAGCGGCAGCGAAGTTGCCGACAAGATCCTTGACAGGAGGCAGAAGGGTGTCTGAAAACGGGATGGTGTCAGAAAACATAATATGCCTGTATTCGAGTCTGCTTGACCTGTCTGTTGAAAAGAGGCAGGCAATATCAAAAGGGGATTTATCCTCACTGAAGACCATCACGCAAAAAGAATGTGAGATAATTCAAGCCTTGACAGAGGCTGAAGGCGCGTTTTCAGGCTCAGGCCTGAGTTCAGACTTGGGCTCGGGTTCTGATTCGGGCCAAGTGAGAAAGCTTGTTGACCTTCTTGCCAGACAAAAGCAGTATAACCAGATCAACCTGAAAATGATTACATATAATCTTAAATATATATACCTGACTTTTCAATTACTTGCGGAAGCGGGGTTCAAAGAAGCTTACAACAGGGACGGGAAGCCAGGAAGACAAATACTGCAGTCGGTGGGACTGCTGGATAAAAAGGCGTGAGTTAACGATGAGTTACACATTTTCCGGACTTGAAATAGCGAGGAGTGGGCTGTTTGCCAGCCAGAAGGCTATCGACGTTATCGGGCACAACATTGCCAATGCCAATACCGTAGGATATACGAGGCAAAGACTTGACATGGTATCGAACGACCCATACTTCGGGGGCGGTATGCTTTCATATTTTGAAAGAGGACTTTGCGGCGGCGGTGTGAAAATCGTAGCGGTCCGGCAGATACGGAACGAATTCATCGACAGGCAATACCGCAATGAACACAGTCTGCAGCAAATGTGGCAGATCCGTTCGGAGGCGCTCGGGTATGTGGAGCAATTGTTCGATGAGACCGGTGGCATGGGCATTTCAAGCTGCATCAACCAATTCTTCAGCAGCTTGAGCGACCTTGTCAACAATCCGGTCGACAAGGAATACAGGACGAGCCTCGTGCAGAATGCGCTCAAAATGACTGAGACATTCAATCACCTGAGGATGCAGCTCGAAGACAAACAAGCCGCTCAGAATGAAGCCATCAAGATTTCTGTCGGCAATATTAACGATATGGCCGACAATCTTTCAATGCTTAACGAGCAGATACTCAAGAGCGAGTTGAACGGGATGGTAGCCAACGATCTAAGGGACAAGAGGAACCTGATACTGGATAGCTTATCCGGATATATGGATATAACGGCCGTCGAACAGCCGGATTCGACAGTTACCGTGGAGATCAACGGCAAGACACTGGTTCAGGGGACAATGGTAAATCGGTTGGAGGTTTCGTCAGTCCAGTATAATCCTGTTACAGGCGCAAATGACCTTTGCGGGATAACATGGCAGGATGACGGTTCGCAGCTGACCATCAACTCCGGCAGCCTCAAAGGATATCTTGACACCAGAGACGGCGACGGGACTGATGTAAAGGGTATCCCGTATTTTGTCTCACAGCTGGATGCCCTTGCGGGTGCGATCGTTGAAGAGGTAAACCTTGTACACCGCGCAGGATGGACAATGCCGGACGCGTCCAATGGAAACGTCTCTTCAACCGGCGTGAATTTTTTTAGCCAACCGGTTGACGCTTCGGGAGACCCCGTGCCGGTTACGGCGCGTAATTTTACTGTGAGCGCCGATATAATAAATAACCCGTATAATATCGCGGCATCATCCGTGCAGATAACCGACGACACCCTTAAAGGCAACAACCTTGCGGCCATCGCGATGTACGAACTGATCGACAAGAGCGGTATACCCGTGATCGGCAGTTTTTCAGGATTCGTAAAGAGCATGGCGGCGGGGATAGGCATAGAGACAGGTCATTCCGAATATATGCTGCAAGGTCAGCAGGCATTGGTGGACAACCTGGCAAACCGCCGCGCTTCAACGTCGGGAGTTTCCATCGATGAAGAAGTAACCGAAATGGTTAAGTTCCAGCATGCATATACGGCGGCGGCAAGGGTGATCACAACTATAGACGAGATGATCGACACAATTGTGAATAGAATGGGTATTACAGGAAGGTAGAATCAATATGAGGATTACGAATTCAATGCTGTTCAGTAATTTTCTTGGGGATCTCAACAAGAATCTTGAGTTGTTGAGTAAGTACCAGGAACAGCTTTCAAGCCAGAAAAAGATAAACCGTATGTCTGACGACCCCATCGGGGTGGTGAACTGCCTGATGGCGCAGGCAGAGCTTGACAAACTGGAGCATTACGAAAAAAGCCTCGGGCTTTCCGAGATGTGGCTCAACCAGAACGAGACAACGCTTATGGAGTTGAACGAAGTAATCATGATCGCGTCAGAAAATGCAGTCAGAGCGTCAGCCGGCGTCTTATCGGCCGATGACAAGAAGGCGATTGCGAGCCATATCGGTCAATTAAAGCAGCAGGTGCTGCAACTGGCGAATGCATCGTGCAGCGGCCGTTATATCTTTGGCGGTTACAACACTGTAAAGGAGCCGTTTACTCTCAATGGAGCATCGCTCGAATACAACGGCGTCGGTGTTTCTACGATGACACCCGTGCAGCAGGCGGAATTTGAATCTCAAAAGATACTCCTGCCTGCAGGAAAAGGTATGAAGATGCAGATTTCCATTTCAGGCACAGAGCTTATGGGTACAGGGCCTGACAATCTTTACGATATTTTTACTGGCCTGCAGGATGCTTTGAATACGAATGCCGACACCAGCGTCATCAGCGGTTTTGTAGCTAAGCTTAATCAAAAGCAGAGCCATGTCCTTTCGCTTGTTGCCGAGACCGGCGGAAGGCTCGAGAGGATAGGTCTGCTGAATCAGAGCTATACCAATAGCGTGGCCGACTATAAGCAAATAAAATCAACAATCGAAGATGCGGATATCTATGAGGCGACGATGCAGTACAAACTTGCGGAGGCTGTGTACAAAGCTTCCCTTTCTATGGGATCGGAAATATTGAGGCCTTCGCTTCTGGATTATTTAAGGTAGCGGTAGAGAGAATATTTTAGGCAGGAGTCGAGTGATATGGTGCTTAAAACAGCAAAGTTCGGACAAATCGATATTTCAGGGGACAAGGTGATAGAGTTCATCGAATGTATCCCCGGATTTGATAACTCAAAGCGGTATATTTTGATTAAAATAGCAGAGACGTTGCCGTTTTACTGGCTGCAGTCGGTTGATGAAGAAGATCTGGCGCTACCCGTAATAAATCCGTTCGAAGTCATGAGTGACTATTCGCCAATGATAGACAATACGGTGCTGGATCGCTTGCAGCTGGCGAGCGATGACGAATTGCTCGTTGTCAACGTCGCGGTTCTGCCTGCGGATCTTATGAAAGCCACGGTAAACCTTGCAGCCCCGATTTTAATTAATGTAGTGAAGAATTTGGGCGTACAGACAATACTCAACAGCGGCGAATACCAGATCAGGCATCCGGTTTTCCGCGTCGATCACAATCATGTTTCTGAAAAAGAAGAAGGAGCAAACAAATATGCTGGTTCTGACACGTAAAGCAAATGAATCGATACAGCTTGGAAAAGATATTAGGATAACCGTGCTGGCTATTGATCCGGAGAGAGTCAGGATCGGCATTTCCGCGCCTTGCGAGATGAATATCTACAGGACGGAGCTCCTCGATGAGACGAGGGATACCAATAAAGAAGCTGCAGCCGCTCAGTTGCCTGGCCTATCCATAATAGGAAAATTAAATAATCAAAAACACGCTTAAGTTTACACATTTTATTTCGATATATTTAATGTAAGCATGAGACAGTAAAGGTTGGAATGCAAACAGGCGCCGTCTGCATGATAACCGCGAACCCTATGCATTACAAAAGCATGGAAGCAAATTATCAAAATCAGGGAGGATGTTACAAATGAGGATCAATCATAATATTTCAGCTCTTAACACTTACAGGCAGTTGCTGATCAATGAGAGCAACACCGCCAAATCAATGGAGAAATTGTCATCCGGTACAAGGATCAACCGCGCCGCCGACGATGCGGCAGGGCTTTCCATATCTGAAAAGATGAGAGGACAGATCCGCGGCCTGAACCAAGCTGTAAGGAACGCCCAAGACGGTATCTCGTATATCCAGACGGCAGAAGGCGCTTGCAATGAGGTCTCGGACATGCTTGTCAGGATGAAGGAACTTGAAGTGCAGTATGCAAACGGTACCTACAATGCGGAAGACCAGGCCAACATCACAGCCGAATTCGACGCTCTGAAGACAGCCATCGGCGAAGTCAAGACCAGCACCATGTTCAACGGAGTTGCGGTTCTTGGTACGTCTACCGATATAAAATACGGTCAGGATGCAACCTTAACCGTTACCGTAGCCGCATCTACCTTCGATGCATCAGCTCTTGCAATCGGAGGCGGAGTCGCAGCCATAGATTCAGTAATTGATGCTGTAAATACCGACAGGGCTACTTACGGAGCTCAGCAGAATCAGCTGGAGCATGTCGTCAATAACCTGAGCACTACGGCTGAAAATATCCAGGCAGCTGAGTCCCGCATACGCGATGTGGACATGGCCAAAGAGATGATGGAATTCACCAAGAACAGCATCTTGAACCAGGCGGCGACAGCGATGCTGGCGCAGGCCAACATGCAGCCGCAGAACGTTCTGGACCTGCTCAAATAGCTTATTAACACAACAATGATTTAAATTGAAGCGTATGCCGGTCGGTTCGACCGGCATTTGCTTCGGTAAACGAGGAATGAGGTGCGCAGTATGGATATAGGGCCAATTTTAGGTATTGCCATTGCGGTAGGAGGCATCCTGCTCGGATATATATTGGACGAGGGAGCGCTCGCAGCCCTTATACAGAAGCCTGCCGCGGCTATAGTCTTCGGCGGTACGATAGGCGCTGTGGTGTTATCTTTTCCGTGGTCTGAGATTATGAAGCTGCCCAAAGCTCTAAAACACGTTTTCCTGAATAAGAAGATTGACGAGGCAGCCGTTATAAACGAGATTGCGGAGCTATCGGTGAAAGCAAGGAAGGATGGCTTGCTGAGCCTGGAGCAGGATGTGCGCAACAGCTCAGGCGATTTTATGAAGAAAGGCCTTATGCTCGTTATTGACGGCATTGAAGCAGAGATGATAAAAGATATTTTACATAGAGAGATTGATTTGCGCGAATCGATTCATGAATCGGCTGCGAAGATATTCGAAGCTGCCGGCGGGTATGCCCCTACTATGGGGGTTCTCGGTACGGTCATGGGCATGGTCAGTATCCTTGGAAGCATGGAGTCCGAGCCTGGCGGGCTCGGAGGGAAGATAGCAACCGCATTTATCGCAACAATGTACGGCGTTTCTTCGGCCAACGTACTCTGGCTGCCATTAGCCGGGAGGATTAAAGCCAAGGCCGAAAGGGAAAGGCAATTGAATGAAATAATTGTAGAGGGACTTCTTTCTATACAGGCCGGTGAAAATCCGAGGATAATCAAGGAAAAGCTCAACCTGTCACTACATGAGAAAGCTCAGAAGAAAAGCGCCCGCGCCACCGGCCGCGAGTCGATAACGGAGGCAAAGGCATAGAGTATGGGCAGGAATGTTCGAGTAATAAAAGGTAAGCCTGTCAAGGACAAGTCGGAAAGATGGCTTTTGACTTTTGCAGACCTGATGAACCTCTTGCTGATCCTGTTTATTGTCCTTTATACAATGAGCCAGATAAACCTGGAGAAGTACCAGCAGGTCGCCAGCTCCCTGAGGAATGTCCTGGGTCCGCAGGAAGGAGGCGGAAATTCAAAAGGCGGCGTGCCTCAAGTTACGGTTTCTGTCGATGAGGAGCAAAACACAGGTATAAACCAAACTGAAGAAGTTCAGATGAATACCATCGAAAACAAGGTAAGGGGCATTATAACCAAAGAAGGCCTTGAAGGCAATGTGGAGGTGACCATCGAGGAAAGAGGGCTGGTCATATCCATTAAAGAAAAGGTCTTGTTCCGCAGCGGCAGTGCTACGATCGAGGACGAGGCCAAGAACATAATCAAGAGGATCGGCAATGTACTCCTGGCTATTCCAGGCAAACAGATAAGGGTGGAAGGGCATACCGACACCGACCCGATCAACACCGCCAAATTTCCCGACAATCAGGAACTCTCGACGGCGAGGGCCAACAGCGTCCTGAGGATCTTAGCCAATGACGTCGGAATAAACCGGAGGTTGCTGTCCGCTACCGGCTACGGCGAATACAGGCCCATGGCGCCCAATACCACTCCCGAAAATAAAGCGAGAAACAGAAGAGTGGATGTGACCATATTGAGGGACAAGTATGATATAATAGAGGCCGGCTCGAAGGATCAGAACGCCGGTGAAACCGATAAGAACACCGGTGAAACCGATCGGACCGATTGAAGCTTGAATACACGATAGAAATGTTAGGAAATATTATAGACATGTTTCGCGAAAAAGGGTTAGGGTTAGGCTTAAGGTTAGGGTTAGGCTCGCTGCCGCTTATTACAAATGCCAGGACACGTCGGTAGCTTATTGGTATCAGACCGAACCGCATTTCAAATTTGCAGATATACTCCCGAAAGAAGACAGACAGCCGAGATAGTATCTTATTCTTCTCTCTGCTTTTTGCTTGCTTCATAAAATTATTACAGGTATATGTTAAAATAATAAATATGGCAGCAAGGAGTAGTAAACTATCAATTTTTATCACCACATTGATGGAAGTCTTTGTTTCATCACTTCCTCTTGCCGCGATCATTATTATAGTTTGCGGTTTTATTGCGCCGATGGATAATCCTTCAGATTATGTTAAGCTTATTGTTGGCTATGTCAGTGTTGTTTTAGGGCAAGCATTATTTTTATATGGATTAAATATTAGTATTCTTCCAATGGGGAAGCTTGTTGGAGGATCTTTGGTAAAGCTGAATAAAGCAGTATATATCATCTTTTTTGGCTTTCTTTTTGGCCTTTTGGTTACTGTTGCGGAACCGGCCTTAACCGTTTTGGCAAAACAAACGAATATTATTATGCCAATTATCGATGAAACTGTATTTATCTGGGTTATGAGTATAGGACTCGGTTTATTGGTAGCATATTCTTTCTATAGGATCATGAAAGGCACAAATATTAAAAAGGTCTTTGCCATTCTTTACGTTCTGATTTTCGCGCTTGTTTTCTTCGTTCCTGAAGAATTTGTCGCTCTGGCATTCGATGGCAGCGGCGCTACTACAGGGGATATTTCGGTTCCTTTTATCCTCGCTTTGGGAGTGGGTGTTTCTGTTACCATGTCCAAACGTAAAAGCAATGATGATACTTTCGGCATCATCGGTCTGGCTTCCGTAGGACCTATCATTGCGGTGTTTATCTATGGGATCATTCTTAACGCCCGGCACAATGCTGTGCTGCCGCCTGAACAAGTCTATGCGCCCGGTACTCACGCAGATTTACAGCAAATAATCACCGGAAACCTCATTGGTGTCGCAATAGCGATTTTGTCGGTTATCATAGTATATATACCGTTTCAGTTCTTCTTGATAAAACAGCCCAAAAAAGAATTTGGTCATATTCTGCTTGGAATCGTTATAGTATGCATAGGTTTATTGATTTTTCTATCCGGCATTGATTATGGCTTTGCTTTTGCAGGCAAGTACATCGGGGAAATTTTCCTGGAACCTTCTCGCTCTGAATGGTTTAAATGGCTGTTATTAATCATCGGATTTATTTTAGGGGTATCCATAACCTTATCGGAACCCGCTGTTACAGTACTTGGGGAACAACTGGAAGAAATTACGAATGGTCATATCAAGAAATTAACTATCCGTATGACATTGGCCATTGGTATTGGAGTTGCTTCTTTACTGGCTATATTAAAAATATTGACCGAAATCAATGTGTTATGGTTATTAACTCCGTTATATGCTATAGCACTTATACTAATGAAATTTACCCCGGGCTTATTTGTCGGATTGGCGTTTGACTCCGGCGGTGTAACCGGCGGTGCTTTAACGTCTGCCTTCCTGACGCCCCTCACTCTTGGCGTTGCTCAAGCTGTAGCAGCTTCGTCTCCAACAGGGGGCCAATCCATTTTAGTCAATGGTTTCGGTATTATTGCATTTATATCGGTGACTCCATTGATTTTTGTGCAATTATTAGGTATTGTTTATAAAATGAGAATGAAGAAAGAGCAATACTTGATGAACGAGGCAGAAGCCGAGGACTTAAAAGAACTGGCTGTATTGTCGCAGATTGCTGCGGAGGAGGCTGATAGAAGCCATGACCGGCACTGAGTATGGCATTGATTTTATAACTATAATAGCCAGCAGAAAACATAAAGACGCGCTTACGGAATTTATAGTTAACTCTGAATGTCATCTGGTGAATGTAGTTTATGCGAAAGGGTCGCTGAAAGCGGATTATCTGGAAGATATGCTGGGACTGGTACCGGATGAAAAAAAAGTTATGATTACATGTTTGATCGCAGGTAACTTATCCGGTCAATTACTGGATCAGCTTAACAGGAAATTTGGCTTTAATAAGCCCAATACAGGCATTGCATTTGTGATTCCTATTGATAAATTGTCTGTATGATTTGGAGGAGGAAGAGATGAATAGTAATGCTAAGGTATTGTATATTGTTGTCAATGTAGGGTTTGCCGAAGAAATAGTTGATTTTATCCGTTTGAACGGATCAACGGGTGCTACAATCATAAATGCCCGTGGGATTAGTTCACTGCACAAAAAAATTATGGGTATCAGCATCGACAGGGAAAAGGAAGTAATATTAACTATAGTAAACGATAAGACGGCTGAAAGAATAATCGAAGCCGTCAGACAAAACAAAGAATTAATAGATAATGCCCATATTGTATGTTTCGCTATGCCGATAACGAAAATTGTTGGTATTGAACTCAATTCTATTGAAACATGATCATCCTAATCATACCGGACAGACAGCCGAGATAGTGAAGGCTTGCTTATATTGACAAACCCGCCGACGCTTGCTAAAATGAACAGGTGCATTCGGGCCATTAGCTCAGGCGGTAGAGCACATGACTTTTAATCATGGTGTCCGGAGTTCGAGTCTCCGATGGCTCACCATATGTTGAAAGACCTTGCAGACGACGTGTATGCAGGGTCTTTGGTTTATTTATTTATAATTTTTCATTATCTCAACGACCGATACCGACCTCTTAGGAAGCCTTACAATAATTATTTCATGATCAGCGAAGACCGGTTCCCTGTCGGTAATATTCGCTACCTGTAAAGGCTGGCCTTCCAACGGAGTGTTGTTCAACCTTCCTTCAAGGATATGGTGTATGATCTTGCCTTTTACATCCCCATATTTGCTTATATCTATAATAATGTCGTAGGAGTCTGTAAAGCTGCGGATTATCGCATGAAAATACAGAGCATCCGGGGCTTCAGTTGCCAAGGCATCAATAACCATGACCTTTTCGGCCGGTTTGATAGACATGTCTGCCGGTCCCATTTCAAAAGGCTGACGGTATGAGGGCACGTTCTCTTCAATCAGCTCAAGCAGAGTGCTTCCATGATATCTCCCATAAAGGGATGTAACCTGACCTGTAGGATGCATATACGGCTGCACTTTTGCCTCAGGATCTGCACGTACCGCGCCGATAGGCCATCCTGAGCCGATGAGGTTGGACTGGTTGGCTATTGTGAAGAAGCTCCCGGCACGCATTATGGCATGCAGATACCCCGCTGCGCCAATTCCTTTAGCTAACAGGGAGTTGTCCAGCGGCATTTCCTTATTCTTGCTCATCCAACCGTTCCAGTTCCATTCGGTCATGGCATACTTCCATTGCCTCCCCGATTTTGTGTGGCGGTCTATCTCTTGCATAAAACCTCCAAGGAACGCGGATCTCCCTTCACGGTCGAAAGACGGAACAGCCACCCAGGTATACCACACATCCTCCTCCGTAAGGTTATCACGGTTTATTTCAACGCCGTCCTTATATACCTCATTAATTCCTACCGGCATGTAACTGTGATAGGTAATATAGTCAACCTTCCCGGCAAACTCATCATCACTCAGCACAAGTCCGGTCAGTTCACCTATGTTGCCGTCTGCTATTATCTCTACACCGGGAGATACAGACTTTATCATGTCTATATAAAGATTCATGCATTCCAGATACCACTTTGCCTGATGTTCGACCTGGCTTATACCGGCCTGTTCAAGCGCTTCTTTTATAAAAATCCATGCCTCGTTTCCGATTTGAAAGTAACGTACATTATACGGCTTGTGACGGCCGTTTTTCGCTCTGACGGAAGGCCAGTCCGGCATACCGTCGGGCAGCGTAGTACCTACGGGGGCATTGCAATAGGCTGCAAGGCCGGCCGCAAGAAGAGCTGCTTCTCTCAAAGGCCTCACTTTTGCAATAGCATCCCTCAAGTTCACAACCAGAATGACTTCAGTATTAATTTCTTCAGCAAACCGCAGGAATTCATCATATCCGAAATAATTGGTTATAGTCCCCTTATTGGTCCTTGAAACCTCAGGTCTTTTTATACTCCGCCCAGGTATATTATCCACCATATCCCGCCAATCGCTGAAATCGATATCAGTACCGCCCGGAAAACGGATAACAGGTATCTGCATGTCTTTAATAATCTGTCCAACCTCAGGCCTCAGCCTTCCCGTCGATTTATCGACAGCCGCTTCCGGTCCCGGTTCTCCAAAACTGGCTTTTTCCAGGAATTGACCGAAAAGCCTGTGATCTACAGTACTTGTCTGGTTACCGGTAATGGTAAATCTAATGGCATTTTTACAACATGATTTCTTCAAATTTTAAGCACCTCATTTTTTGTATTTATAATAGACATACGCTGCCATGAACCCGACCGCCAGCGTTTAAGAATTAACAATCCCCTCAGCCATTCATCAAATGCGAAAGCTACCCAGACGCCTAACAAGCCCATTCTTAAATGAATTCCGAATATATAACTATATACAACGCCTATTCCCCACATTGAAGCAATCCCCAGTAAAGCAGGATACCTCACATCACCGGCGCCGCGTAAAGCATTGGCTATTATATGGTTAAAGGGCCTGCCAAGCTCAATTACCACGTCCGCAATCAATATAATACTACCCAACTTAATTTGCTCCGGGTTGCTGGTAAAAATACCCAAGAGGCTGATTCTGAGCATCAAGAAAACCAGAGACATTGTTGTATTGGAAGCAAGCGCTATTTTAAAGCCTTTCATACACAGTTTTTTGGCCTCGGCAACATTGCCCGCGCCGATATTATACCCTACAAGTATTTGAGTAGCCTGCCCAACGGTCAGGCCAAGAATGTGAATGAAAAAAGTAAGGTTTTGAACGTATATTTTCGTGTTTATTGCTACCGCCCCAAGTACGGCAATAATATATGTCACTGCCATCTGCGAAAAATTATAGGATATGTATTCACCCGCTGCAGGCGCACCGATTTTGAAAATATTCCTGAGGACGTCAATAGGGAAAGGCCTGAAAGATTTTAGGCTGAATGTAATGCGGAGCTTTCTGAACAACATCCAGGACAAGGCAGTAACCCCTAAAATATTGCTGGTAACAACAGACGCGGCAACCCCTGAAACACCGTACGAAGGCAGTCCGAAAGGCCTGAAAACGGCAAGATAACAACCCATAATATTAAATAAGTTCATACCCAGCGCAACGTACATGGGGAATTTGGTATAACCGTAACTCCTGATTATAGAAGACATTGTAGCTGTCAAAGCCTGAATAAAAGATGCCGCGCCAACAATAACTATATATTGGGAAGCATAACCCATTAGCTCAGCCGGCAGCCTCACGGCTATCAATATCTGGCGGGAAAAAAACGATAACAGCAGACTCAGAATCATACCCATAGTCAGGTTGAAAACGATGGCAGTACCGGCTGCCTTTGAAGCCGTGTCCTTCTTTCCGGCTCCTATGTACTGACTGATTATTATGGCGGTGCCGGTTCCGACTATGCTGTATATCACAAGTACCATCGATATTATCTGGTTTGATACGCCTACCGCTCCCACGGCATCTTCCGAATAACGGCTCAGCATGAATACGTTCACATTTCCCAGAAGCAAACGCAGGAATGTTTCCACAAACATAGGCCATGCAAGGGCAAAAAGCGTCATTTTTCTATTATCGTCAATCATCCGCAAGTCCTTTTTTCCTTAAAGCTCCATTCCTCAGGCGATGACCCTGGCCACGACCCGCGCTATTGAGCTGTCGGCCTTTATCTTCAGCGGGAGGGCGATCACTTCGAAATTCTCAATATCGGGCGCAAGCAGTTTATCCAGGTTTGTCAGGTTTTCTATGATGAAAATCCTGTTTTCCAGGAGTGTTTTATGGATTTCAAAAGGGAATCTGTCCGGTGACGGCATGTCCATGCCCACCATACGTATATTGTTGCTGATCAGCAGCCTGCAGAGATCCATATCAAGGATTGGGTGATCGGAAAAATACTCCGGCCTGCCGTAATACGCGGCGTGGCCTGTGTAAAGCAGTACCGTGCTGTTCGCGCTTAGCATTTCCGCATACCCGGTTTTTGCTCCGATCACGGCCTGGTTGCGTACGTCAAGGATGTACCCGGCGTTTATGAATGCTTCGGCCGCAGGCGCGGAAATATACTCGCCGCTTGCGGTCATATGCATCATGCCGTCTATGTGCGTACCGCTGTGCATGCTTATCGTCAGCGTGTGGATATTATAGCCGTCAGCTTCGAGCCGCTTTGACCGGACCAGCCTGGTCGGCTTGTCGCCGGGATAAACAGGCATCCTGTCTTCGACCGTCTGCGACAGGTCGATTATTCTTCCCATTTTCTCTCCTGAATGGATATTTTCATAGTTAATCCCCTTTACTTGTGAACTCCCGCAACACATCTTCTTCTTTTATCTTGTCTTCTGTAAATTTTTGTATGCTTCATCGCAATCCCTCCTTCATTCTGATATCTCGACAGGTGTCCTCAAGGGAGCATATTTCCATATTGTACGGATGTCGTCGTCCGATACCGCTATGCACCCCAGAGTCCAGTCGGATGCGGCGCCTCCGCCATGGATACCTACAGCCCCGCCCAGAGGCGTATCCCATGGGGGCAACTGCTTATTCTCTATCTTTGACTTGATTTGTTCATAAACATCATGGTCTATTAATCCGCTATCCAATCCCCTTTGCGCATCCTCGATATCAGGATAGCTTATCCCAAGGAAGAGGGTAAATTGGCTTCGCTCGTTGCGCGTGCATATATAGTAACTGCCTTCAGGGGTTTTACAGTCTCCTTCTCTGTTCTTATCGCCTTCGGGCGACCCCCCGAGCGCTATGCGGAATCGGCCCATTAGTACGCCGTCGCCGTACAATTCAAGTATCCTTGCTTTTTTATATATTTTTATCGAAGTCCTGGCAGGGGGCGCAGCAGGCTCGGTGAAAAAAACGTCTTTTTCTTCGTTTTTATCTTTTTCTGCTTCTTCTGTGATTGTATCGTTTTGTATCACTATATCACTTCCAGCATTGTTATTATCGGGTTCCGGTAAGGGGCGACTGTCATCATTCAAATTGTTTGTGCCACAAGATGAAAGAAATAAAGTAAGAAGCAACAATATGGCACATGTACGCGCATAATATCTCAAAACAAATCACTCCTGAATGCAATAATTCTATCACACCCGATAATAAAATTGTGAAGAATTTACTGAGTTAGGAAGGCACATTTTTACGTTTGGCATTCTTTTTCTGCCAATAGCATATAGAATGACACCCATTTGCTCGGCTTGCCCGTTCCTTAAGTTGCTCTATGGAATATATATTATTTTTTGAAATATTCATAGAACCACCTTAATTGCTGAACAAGAAATCAGACATGACAAAGATGATACGCCGGTAGAGGACAATTAGGTATAAGTATTAATCAAATGTTCAGGAGTTCATGAATATATTTTAATATGGTATTTTGCGTGCCTTTTTGGCATGGATTGGGAAGCAGCTTGAAATTTTCAGATGCGAAATAAATTGATGGCTTTTAATGAACGGAAAACCTTGTTGCTTGCCACGACAGCGGTGGTTCTGTCTATCATTGCATTTGCCAGCGTCTTCAATAAGATCCACTTGGATACGTTATCAAAAAAGGACGCCGACGCTAAGAAGATAAAATACACCATTTTTGTCGAGGTGGAAGACAAAAGGCTATATTTGCTGCAGGACGGAGAGTGTGTCAAGAGTTATCCCGTATCGACCGGAAAGCCCGGGTGGCCGTCGCCCATCGGGTTCTGGAAGATAATCAACAAAGGCGATTGGGGGGAAGGCTTCGGCGGCAGCTGGATGGGGTTAAATGTGCCATGGGGAAAATACGGAATACACGGCACTCTCAATCCCGGTTCGATTGGCTGGAGCGCAAGCCATGGCTGCATCAGGATGTACAGCCGTGATGCCGCTGAGCTTTATAGGACCGTTCCTATCGGAACGCCGGTTGTGATCGTGAACGGATCTTTCGGTCCTTTCGGCAGAGGATTCAGGGTGATCGACGTGGGCGACAGGGGCGCCGATGTTGCCGCAGTGCAGAAGAGGCTCAAGGAGCTCGGCTTTTACCATGGTTCCGTCGACGGCATATATCAGGACGGCACCAAACGCGCCCTGCACCAATTCCAGAAAGCGTGCGGCCTGCCCGTCAAGAACCAGATTACGAGGAAAGACATGCATTCCATGGGCTTCCGGGAATTCGAATAATCAATATCAGTTATGCTGATGACGCTGTATTTTCCATTTATTATTTTTCCTTATTATAATAACAACGCCTATACACAGTAAAATGAGATAAGCAGCAATTATCATTATATTGCAGAAATCATTATCTATCCAATATCTTCCATGATTGGGATCATAACCGTAGAGTTTTTTATAAGCGTAGTAGTATCCGATATTTCTGAACGGAAATGACGGTATGATGAAAATGAGTATTACTGATTGGACCAGATAAACGGCATAAAAAATTATGTGTCTTATATGAGTTATTTTATAAATATCAAGTTTTTTATCCTTTACCATACTATTATATTTCTCAATATCACTTGCAAATCCTCTATATGTATTATTATAAAACATGATACCGATGATCATAGAAGATAACGAAATCATCAGGGAATAAACCAAGGAAGTATATTGTCCGTTATATAGCTTAAACCCGAGACTGGATACAATAATGCCAATACACATGATACTGATGCTTAACAGATAATTATTCGCAAAATGCCGAATGCTCTTTCCTAAAATATAATTTGCCTGCTCGGTATTTTGTTTTATGCGATATCGATCATTGACATTGGTTTCAGCACTATCTTTTTCACCTTTTAATATTTCATCTACGCTAACTTCAAATATTTCCGCTAATGCGGGTAATACGGATATATCCGGATAGCCTTCTCCTGTCTCCCACTTGGAGACGGCCTTATTTGTGATATTCAGTTTGTCCGCCAGATTTCCTTGAGTCATTGACAGTTGCTTTCTTTGCATTGCAATGAATTTACCGATCTTTTTACTATCCACCATGATCAACTCCTTTTATAAAACCAATTACTACTGGCGTGTCGATGTTCTGGATCCGAATGACGGTTTTCCATCCCTTTATGCCGTGGGCGACCTGTTGAGCTTCCGGACCCTGGCACCCAAAGCGCACTCGCCGGTACCGGCCCATAATGCTACCGGTGTCGATCCCGATCAGGTATTAAGCTGGTCCTTTGCCGGTGATAGCACCTATACGTATGACGTCTATTTCAGCAC
>CAZCKQ010000010.1:0-10303 GCA_964499315.1 uncultured Eubacteriales bacterium
CGCCTATACAAATAATTATAGTTAAGATTATAACAACTTAAAAGGTATCAAAATTTGCATTTGGTATCATTATTTAGGCAGGTTGTGTGCTTGGTGTTGCTAATCTTATATATTGCCGTGTTTCAACCGTGCGGCGGCTTTGCGGAGTTGAAGGTTATGTGATCTTGATTCTCATAAACTTCAGTTTACCACCCTGAATGACATCGTTGTCTTCTAAACCGCCAATTTTGAGAGTATCGATCTTCTTGCCGTTCAATTTGACTGCGCCTTGAGAGATAAGCCTTCTGGCTTCACTGTTGCTTGGCGAGAAACCTATCTGCACCAGGAGTTTGACTATATCCACTTCATCGCTATCGCTATCATTATCGCTATCGCTATTAAGCATAGTTCGCGAGATCTCATATTCCGGGATGTTTTCCGGTATTGCATGCCGCTGGAATACATTCCTGAAGTGCTCTTCTGCCGATGCTGCCGCTTCGCACCCATGGTATAAGGCTGTTATTTCTCTTGCAAGCCTCATTTTAACGTCCCGGGGATTTGTGTTGCTCGAGTCGAGACCTTCCTTTAATACAGCCAACTCACCCGGATGCATATCGGTTACAAGCTCAAAATACCTAATGATCAAGTTGTCAGGTATGGACATGACTTTTCCGTATATATCGTTCGGTTTTTCATTGATCCCTATATAATTGCCGAGGCTCTTGCTCATCTTCTCAACTCCATCGGTGCCTTCAAGGATAGGCATGAACATGGCGACCTGGCTTTCCTGGCCGTAATCTTTCTGCAGGTTTCTTGCCATCAGTATATTAAATCTCTGATCGGTACCGCCGATCTCAATATCCGCCTTTAGCTCGACCGAATCATACCCCTGCATCAAAGGATAAAAGAACTCATGGACGCTTATACTATCATGCGCTTGAAAGCGGTTCCGGAAATCGTCCCTCTCAAGCATCCTCGCGACAGTACATTTGGAAGCCAGGCGTATCACATCGGTAAAATCAAGCTTGCAAAGCCATTCGCTGTTAAATTTCACTTCAGTCTTCTCTTTATCGAGCACCTTAAATAGCTGTCTCTCATACGTCTCGGCGTTTTTTACAACTTCATCCCGCGTCAGTTGCTTCCTTGTCCTGGATTTGCCTGTCGGGTCGCCGATCATCCCGGTAAAATCACCGATGATAATGACCGCCCTATGCCCCAGATCCTGAAACTGTTTTATTTTGCGGAGGACAACAGTATGTCCCAGATGGATATCCGGCGCAGTCGGATCAAGTCCGAGCTTTACGATGAGCGGCATGCCTGTCTTCTGCGACCTCTCCAGTTTAGCCCGCAAGTCATCAATGTTGATGATCTCATCGGCTCCTTTTGCAATTATCCTGATTTGTTCATCAATCGGTATATCGATCTTCATCATGTCAATACCCCCATATGGTTTATCAATGATAATAAAAAACTCCCATCCTCTGAATGAATCACTCAGAGGACGAGAGTCTTATTCCCGTGGTACCACCTCAATTTATCAACACTACTAAGTAGTTGACCTTGTTGAGGACTAATGCTTCAGCATGTTATCCTCTAGCACTATAACGGGTGCGGGTTACCGTCGGCAGCCTATTCGTACAACTTTCGGCGCGAAGCTCAGAGATGTATTCGGAATGATGTTTTCTGCCCCTCTCACCAGCCGGGAACTCTCTGTAGAAAACTAGCCAATTCTTACTTCTTCCCATCATCGCCATGGCTATATATGGTTTATATATTCTGTACATAATATCTTTGAATCAACCGGTTGTCAATTAATTTTCAATAATGTGTGTTATCTGATTTCGATATGCACCTTTTTTCCAAGACATTTTGCCACTTTCGTAATGAAATCAAGAGTAGGATTATATGTCCCACTTTCCAATCTGCTGATATTGGATTTCTGAGTGCCAACACGCTTCGCAAGCTCCTCCTGAGTGAGATTTTGCTGTGCTCTGGCCTCAATGATCTGGGATATAAAATCATAACGGGGCTTCAGCTTATCATATTCAGCTTTAAACTCGTCATCTTTCATAAGTTGGTCTCTTATTTCAAAAAATTTGGCACCTGCTTTACTCATAATTCACACCTCATTGTCGTTGAAGTAATCCAATTTCGCTACGTTAATGTTATCATATATGATAACATTAAACAACGTTTTTTAATATGATTTATTTAGTTCTGTGGCTATGATAAAATAATAGTGTAAAATAATTTTGGCAAGGAGATTAATTATGCCATTGATATCACAGTTTTATGGCATTTTGATAAGAATGTTTTTCAAGGATCAGGAACAACATCATATACCTCACTTTCATGCTGTATACGGTGAATATTCCGGTTCTTTTTCTTTGGATGGTGAACTCATAGCAGGAAATGTTCCTCAAAAACAACAAAAACTCATTTCTGCTTGGGCTTTGATTCATCATGATGAATTAGAAGCACTTTGGAAATCAATCCAAGAAACCGGTGAATATTTCACCATAAAGGGATTGGAGTGATTTTTATGACGCCTCGGCCTAAAGAAGTGATCCCATTGGAGGATTACTATTTAGAAATACTATTTGACAATGGAGAGAAAAAAATATATGACATGTCCAAGCTTATCGAAGAACCGTTTTATAAACGATTAAGAAATAAAACAATTTTTAATACCGTAAAAGTCAAGGATATCACCCTGGAGTGGATAAACGGCGAAGATATATGCCCTGATGAGCTTTATTATAACAGTACCAGCCTTAACCGATAACCGTTGCTGATGATACAGCAGTTGATCAGAGAAATCTGGTAATAAAAGATATGTTTACTGCTACAGTAAACATATCGTAAAACGTTCATTTACAAGCATCAATATATTCTCTTAGTTCGGTTAAAGTTTTTTCAGGGTAAGTCTCGCGCAAACCCTCAAATATAACTGAAGTGTACTTCTCATTTGGCGGATGCTTCGGCCTCAGACCATGATTCGTTATGGTCTTGATCGGGATGCCGTGCTTGGATCCAAGGTCGATTGTCATGTCGTACCAATCGGGATGCTTAGATTCCTGGCAGTGCACATGATCCATCTGCTCATTTGTGATCAGGTACATCCTTCCAAGGGATTTCCCTGGTTTGCTTGTATCAAGAAAGGATACTCCGCTTCCTCCCCATGATTTCGAGGAATTCCCAAAATACATATTGTACGGGATTTCAACCGGCATCGAAGAGATAGGTGGACTCGTATCGTTGCAGTTATCGATATCCCTACCATTTAGTCTGAACTTTTTGCCTAATATATAGCACATAAATCTTTCGTATAGCATGTTTGAGCCGTAGCTCGCGTACCAAACATAATTTCCATATTTCCCCCAAGGCTGGTATCCGAAGGGTATCCTGTCGCTCTCGCGCGGGGTATTGTTATAGACATACGTATAAGCGTGTATAACAGCGCTGTTATCAGCATACGCGACTTTCGCTTTCTTCAGCAGGTAGAGCGTACCCTCACTCTCCAGCCGGTTGATATCAGCCAGAACACTTCGGGATACCTCATATAATTCGCCCTTTACGCGATCCTCGGCGCTGGGGCGTATGCCGGGGAAAGCGCCAAGATCGTACAGCGCATATCCGCTCAGCACGCCTTCGCCAAGATACCGGGAGCCGGATTGGGGATTGCCCAAATATGCCCGGTGGTTGGCTCTGCCTTTCATCAAACTGCCATAGATAAAAATAACAGTGCTATCACCATCGCCGCCGTTATTGTCATCACCGCCATCATCGTCAGATAATGAATCATAAAGTGAAAGGATTTTCCGGTATTTTTCTGAATAATCCTGATCCCACCCAGCTAAGGTATTCCCTGTCTCCAAAGCTTTTTTGAAAGATGCGAGCCATTTTGTAACTGTCTCATTAAATTCAGGGCAGATCACTGTATCGCTGCTGATAAAGCGTGCTGCACCGCCTTTATGGAAGATTTCAAGGGCATTAAGGACTCCATAGATATCATCAAAGCCATGTCCCTTGAAGGATCTCTTTGTGGAAGCGGACAAAGCCTTGCGGAACACCTCTGTAAATCCGCTTATGCGGGATGCAGCCACCGGGTAATCAAGCCAGCATTTCATCAGTATTGCCGCGCATAGATAAGTGGGTACGTAATATAAGTCGACGCGGATTTCGCTGCTAACTCTGCGAGGGTCGACGAAACCCAAAAAGCCGTCCTCATCCTGTTGTGCAATCAAATCTGCGATAACCCGATCCAGGTTATCCAGGCTATCCGGGTCATCCGGGCCATCCGGGGATATCTTGCCCAGCCTCATGCCTTCAAGCAGATTTGACAAATCCTCCCTGCTCCCAAATGTGTTGTGCTTGCTCATAATAAAACCTCCTCTGACAAGTTATTTTACAATACCAGTTTATATCCATCAGGGAAGTTTTTCACTGAAACCCGGTTTCATTTTATAAGTTTTATAAAGCTTATAAAGCTTAAACGAGTCCCTCAAGTTCAGCAGAAGATTTCACAATTCTGTCAAGATCCAGCGTGCGGTCTTCTCCGTCAACTTCACATATAACATGCGTTCCTGTGTATCTTTTGACCGATACATTTTTGAGAAAGCAAGTCTTGCCGTCTTCCAACCGGTATTCAACGTTGCACCTCATACCATTTTTCAAGCACGCGAGCAGATAGCCGCACCCGCGAACTGAGAAAGAAACGTATATTCTTTTATACCCCTGGATAGCCCGAACAGGTTTTTATAAGTGCTCACTGAATAACGGGAGTATTTGACAGACGAGTTAATGAAGGCATGAACAGTTTGTCTGAGTGATATCCCCATTTTTATGTACCCCATTTTGTTTACCCCACTTCCAAATGTCGTGAATAACTGATTTTTATATTTTGCTATTGGATTTTATTAATAAGTAACATGTTTACTGCTACAGCAAACATATCGCTAAAACGTTCATTGTTAGTATGAACATTTTTACCTGCAATTTTCATAGAAATATAACAAATTGCTGGCGCTCCCCATGCTCACATCTGCTCATGCCGAAATGCGGCTCCGTCCTATGAACGGCCCTTCAAGATACGCTATCCCCAAGCCTTGGGCAACGAGCTCACACTTCATGCACCTGCGCAAGATGCTTCCTGTTCAGATTGCGAAAATGAAATGTTGATGGAGCTCGCACTTCATGCACCTGCGCGAGATGCTTCCGAGATCGTTGCGATGTTTCAGAGGGCGTTTGACTCGCACTTCATGCACCTGCGCGAGATGCTTCGGGAATCTTGAAAGGCACTCATTTTAGCGCAGTTGAACTATGATGAGCGCGAACCATTTCATTGAAGCATCTTGAGCAAATGTATAAAGCGTCCAAACGGTCTTTGTGCTTGGATTTTCAATATCGCGAACGATATTACCTTGGCGAGTGGTATCATGCCATCAGAAGATGGTCTTATAGCCCTTCTCGCCTTTAGGATGCCGAGTCACCCCAAAAATCTCGCTTAACATTCGCGCTCTAATTGTTGAGCTATTATTTTATCAATGTTCGACGTTGCAATATTTAAAGCTGCATTATAATCTGCATTTATATCTAAACCACATTTAATGCATTTGAAGGTAGCTTGATCTGGTCTGTTGTTTTTATCAATGAAACCGCATTTACTGCATCTTTGAGATGTATACTTAGGGTCGACTTTTACAACGTTTATACCAAGTTCTTTTGCCTTATATTCGATTTTATTCTGCAAATCTAAATATGTCCAGTTCCTCAAAAACCGATTATTTGTACTAATGCCTTCAAGATCCTCCATTTGGATAGTGCCGCATTCGTTCTTATATGCAAAATCCACTACGTATCTTGAATACTTATGATTACATGTATCTCGAAAGTGAGCAATCCTTTTTTCTGCAAAATCTATAGGCTTAATTCTTGTCTTTATGCCATGCCCTTTTCTGCCATTTCCGCAGTATTTTCCTTGTCTTAGCAGTTGATTTTTCCTTCGCTCTATACCTTTCCGGAACTGTTCAATTTCTCCACCATCAATTCTACCTCTGATGAAATCATTATTTACTGCAAAATAAAGTGGGTAGATAATGCCCATATCAATACCAAGGATTCTGTTCTTATCCAAATTATCATTCTTTTGTTCAATGAAATTATAACTTAATGAAAAGTACCATTTCTTGTCGTTATCTACTATCATGCTCGAAGCTATATCATATTCTCTTGAAATACATCTATCAAGTATTTTCTTACTGGAACTATCGCCTTCATTTATTAGAATATCAAATCTGCCATTATCAAGATCGAGTTCTTTCTTATATCTGTTACTGATGAGAGAGACTCGCAATATGTATTTACCATCTTCCTTTATTAACTTGATACTATTCTTATGAAGATGAATCGGATTATTTTTTCTATAGGAAGGTATGCTCATTTCTCCTTTAAATATCTTAAGTCTGGAATCTTTATACTTTTTAGAGGCGTTCTGGCATGTGATACTAAGATTCCCAGTTTGTTGTTTATTGAATTCGGAGGATAACCTATTGTAAATATATCCACCAAGACTTCTTCCATCCAATACTTCTTTTGGTTTAGGATATAATTTATTTATAGCTTTATATTCTGAACTATAATTGTCCCAATCCCAATGGTATTGAATTGTTCTATTTAATACAGCTCTAGATTCATATTTAATTTCTCGCAGTACCTTTCCAAAGACTTCCCATGTAGTGTTAATAGGCTTTATAATTTTATATTTGGCTACCTTAACCATTATTGCCCCCAAATCGTATTCATGAAAATTATATCTAATAAAATGAAATGAGGCAATAACTCACATATACGTATGTAAATTTGCTTTGTAAAAATTGTTGTTTTTAAAGGATGTATAGACACTATGTATTCATAGGGGTGTTGTGAAATTGAGTGATACCAGTGGTTTCAATATGTAATCTTGTGATTTTTTTAGATTTTCACATGACTTTTTTCATTTTTCCAATTTTTGAAAGTGAAAATTTTTAAACCTATCAATTGTTTGATTATATATTCTTCTTGGAGAATCAACTGGCAGCAGCAATCCTTTTTTATACTCTTTTGCTCGGTTCTGCTCATTATATGGGTAAAATTGATATTTCATTATCCATGCAAAGCCACCTGCTTTGACTATTTTTTCGTTTATCCAGCATTTAGGAAGCATCCTACATGCAAAAACCGGTACAAGTCCTAATTTCTCGCACATTTCAACTTTTGTGTCCAGTTCTTTTTCATCAATATACCCTAATGTATTTTTGACCTCAATGCCATATGAAATCCCATCTTTTTCGACTATAAAGTCAAGATCATGATCCGTTTTCTCCCAACGGATGCCTTTATATTCTCTCATTTCTCTGCCATAGTAAGAAAACTGCCCAACAAACAAAGCTTCAGCAATGAGCATTTCTGCATGATTGCCAATAGCACGTGTAAATTCAGGATTAGAGAAATAATTAACCGCATCAATAATATATTTTTTTCTTCTTTTATAGTATCTATATCCCTTATTCCAGTATAAATTAATATCTCCATAATTAGTTTTATCTTTCTCACTCTTAATAGTGCCAATACCCGCCAAAGAGCGTAATGCTGCATTTGTAATCCAATGAAAGTACTTGTCTTCGAAAATAACTTCTATTTGACGGGAGTAAAATACATTTTCCGGATTTTTATCTAAAAAGTTTGCAACCTCCTCTTTTGCAAATTCTATCTGATCGTCCTCGTTTCTCCACATACGCCCCCCGTTATCGAATATCCAATATATAGCATAATATACATCTTTATATATTTCAATCAGAAATGGTAATACAAGTTTTTATGGTAAAATATTTATAATAATCAAAAGGAGGCTAAGAAGATGGCAAAGCTTATCAAATTCGAGGTCGTGGATCTGCCGAAGATTTATTTGGTCGGCAAAGAATTAAGGTATGATATGGAATCGCATATGAAGGGTGATAACCGTATCCCGGCCTTTTGGCAAAAGTGTTTTGCAGATGGGGTTTTTTCTACGCTCGAGATGCAATCAGATTATTTATACAGCCCTGACTATGTCGGTGTAATGATGGACTGGGACAAGGGTGACGGCAATTTTTCATATATTTGCGGGATGCTGTTTAAAGACAGCGTGGCTGCGCCGGAGGGATTTATATTACGGGAAATAGGCGCAGGCAAGGCTGGCCTGAGCTGGATAAAGGGAAAAGATACTGCCGATGTCTGCTCAAATGCGCACGTTATTACCGAGCAGGCGATAAAAGATGCAGGACTTCGCTGCGATGAAATAAAATGGTGCATGGAGCTGTACAACTGCCCTCGCTTTACTACGCCCGACGAAAGCGGCGAGATCACCCTGGATTATTATATCCCGTGCAATTCATAAGTACTTGTAATTCATAAGCACTTGCAATTGATAAGCCCCCTTGTATCGAATGTAAAAATATGCTAAATTATTGATTACGAGCAGATAGCACGAAGGTGCACGGAGGTGATAGAACTTGTCTGGTAATTCTTATCATGTCGCGCCAAATATCAAGGGTAAGTGGAGTGTGATAAAAAGCGGCTCAATTAGAGCTTTAAGAACTTTCTGCACACAGCAGGACGCTATCGAATATGGCAGAAAATTAAGTATCGATTCCCGGAGTAATTTGGTAATCCATCGCAGAGACGGGACTGTCCAGAAAAAAGATACTTATTCTGAACTCGCTGCTGAAAGCATTTAGCAAGAAGCTGATTGCAGGCAGCAGATTACATGCGGCAGAATGCAGGTGGCAGTTTTATGAGTTTTGAGAAAAACATATTCATCAACTGTCCTTTTGATAAAGAATATTTCTTACTGCTTCGTCCCCTGCTTTTTACTGTTATTTACCTCGGTTTTACTCCAAGAATTTCTTTGGAACGATCCGATTCCGGAGAGCTCCGATTAGCAAAAATTTGTGAATTGGTTAAAGACTCCAAATATAGTATTCATGATTTATCAAGATTGAAGCCTGCTTCTGAGGATGAATTCTCAAGAATGAACATGCCTTTTGAATTAGGTTTGGATATCGGGTGCAGAGTCTTTTCTGATAACCATTTGAAGAATAAGAAATGCCTGATACTTGAAACAGATAAATATAGGTTTATGAAGGCCATCTCCGATATTTCCGGAACGGATATAAAAAACCACGACAATGAGCCGGTCAAATTAGTCCAACAAGTCAGAAATTGGTTTGCGGTGAATGTTATTCCCGATGCCAGAGTTCATAGCCCAAGTACAATATGGTACAGCTTTATTGGTTTTACTGAAAGTTTTTACGGTAAAAGGAAGTCAGAAGGTTTTAATAATGAAGATCTGGACATCATGCCCATTCCCGAATATATCAGCTTTATTGAAGAGTGGTGTCATAACGCTAAAAGGGGCTTCTCAGCTATCAAGGATTCTGTCCAAAAATTAATCAACGAAATGAGCAATGACATAGCATGATTTCAAGCATTACCAAGATGATCTAGTGATGATCTAGTGATAATCTAGTGATGATTTAGTGATGATTTTTGTCATGCAAATGAAATCTGCTCTTATTGAATTCAAGAATGCCTTCGTTACGCAGCTTGCTGAGCTCATTTGACATGGCGCTGCGGTCCACCGAAAGGTAATCCGCCAGCTCCTGGCGGTTGAACGGAATGGTGAACGAATTGCTTTGGGCCTGAATGGCTTGAGCCGAGAGGTATGACAACAGCTTGTCCCTCGTGGTGCGGCAGGCGGTGTGCTCGATCTTCTGCATCAGCATTATGTTCTTGTTTGCAAGTATCTTTATCATATTATTGATGAGCAGCGTGTGGAAGGTACAGGCCGAGCTGCAGGTGGTGATGATCTTTTTGTAATCTATGAACAGCACCTCTGAGTTCTCGGAGGCCACGATGCTGATGGGCAGTTTATCGGTGTCAATGCATGAAAACGCCTCTGCAAACAACTCGCCCGCTCCCGATTTTGCAATGATTGCGCGGTTGCCCCAGAAATCCTCCTTGATGACATTAACACTTCCCGACAACACGATGCCTACCTCCGTAACCGAATCCCCCGCTGACAGGATATAGGCATTTTTTTTGTAAGTCTTTTCTCTGGCCGACAGGCAGCCTAACATCGAGCCTATGTCTTTTTCAGCGATCCCCTGAAACAGCAGGGATTGCGACAGTATTCCGGACCTGTTTTTATATCTGTTTTGATATCTGCTTTGAATTCTGTTTTCCATAGCAGCCTCATCACGTTGTAAATACAACAGACTGTTTTTCTTGAGTATAGTAGACTAAA
>CAZCKQ010000010.1:10403-16901 GCA_964499315.1 uncultured Eubacteriales bacterium
GCCTCATCACGTTGTAAATACAACAGACTGTTTTTCTTGAGTATAGTAGACTAAAATCACAAAGTCAAGTATTCAAGGAACGAATACTCAGGCATAGAATACTCAAGGAGGTATGTGCAATGAAAAGGAAAATCATAAAGATAGATGAGCAAAAGTGCAACGGCTGCGGCGCATGCGCGGATGCGTGCCACGAGGGCGCAATCGGCATGGTGGACGGCAAGGCAAAACTCTTGCGCGACGATTACTGTGACGGTCTGGGAAACTGTCTGCCTGTCTGCCCGACAGGGGCAATTTCTTTTGAGGAGCGCGAGGCCGCGGCATATGACGAGGCTGCGGTCAAGGCAAATCAGGCCGCCGGCAAGGCGCATGGCAAGCATCATGGAAATCCGTCGGGTATACAGTCTGATAAACTGTCAGATATGCTGTTGGATAACCTGCCATGCGGATGCCCCGGCACGCAATCGAGGCGCATCAGCCACGAAAAAGCCGGCGCCAGCTTCAATACAGAAGCCAACGTCACCCCTGCACAAAGTCAGGCGCTTCCGCAAACCCAAAGTCAGCTTTCGCAGTGGCCGGTGCAGATAAAGCTGGTGCCGGTGAACGCGCCGTATTTTGAGGACGCAAACCTGCTTGTTGCGGCTGATTGTACTGCCTATGCGTACGGTGATTTCCACAACCGTTTCATCCGTAACCGCATCACGCTTATCGGCTGCCCCAAACTCGATCAGGTCGACTATACCGATAAACTGACCGCGATCATCAGTAACAACAATATCAGGAGCGTCACTGTCGTACGCATGGAGGTCCCCTGCTGCGGAGGCATCGAATACGCAGTCAGGACGGCGCTTCAGACAAGCGGTAAATTCATACCGTGGAGGGTCGTGACGATTTCCACCGACGGACAGATAATTGACGAAGAGTAATGAAGAATTGCTGAATAAGATAATAATACACGGAGGTCAAATTATGTACAACGAAATGCCAATGTTTTGTTACCAGTGCGAGCAGACTGTAGGGTGCAGAAGCTGCACAGGGAAGGCGGGCGCATGCGGCAAGATGTCCGATACCGCCGCTTTGCAGGATAAGCTCACGGGAGCGCTGATCGGGCTTGCGCGCGCGGTCCGAAAAGCCCAAAAAGCCGGTTCCGCTGCAAACCCTGCTGCGATCCCTGCTGCAAGCCCAAGTGCCAGTACTCACAAGGTCATGGTCGAAGGTCTGTTTACAGCAGTCACCAATGTCAATTTTGATAATGCGTCTATCGAAGACAATATCGCGGCAGTCACCCGCGAAAAGGAAGCTATCATCCGGCAAATCCAGCAAGCCGAGCAAGCGCAGCAAACCGAGCAAAGCGGGCAAAGCGGACAATGTTGCGGTTGCAGCGGATGCGCATCCGGCTTTCGAAACGACCTGTACAACAATCGTACCGATTACGACGATTACGAAGGCTACGGCGATTACGACGATTATGATATGAAACAACTGTGGGACAGCTGCGATGACAGCAGCAGCGAAGATATCCGTTCGCTGAAATCCCTCATACTGTTCGGTCTGCGAGGTACGGCAGCATATGCTTATCACGCTATGATACTCGGCTTTACCGATGAAGAAGTCAACAACTTCTTTTATGAAGGAATGGCCGCCGTGGGCGAGGACTTAGGTATGGAGCAGCTCCTGCCCCTCGTGCTCAAAGTGGGCGAAGTCAACCTCAAATGCATGGCGCTGCTCGACCGCGCCAACACTGAGACCTATGGCACGCCGGTCCATGTGACCGTCCCTCTTTCAATAGAAAAAGGGCCATTTATCGTCATTTCAGGACATGACCTCAAGGACCTGCAGCTTCTTCTGGAGCAGACCAAGGATAAGGGCATCAATATATATACACATGGCGAAATGCTGCCGGCTCACGCATATCCCAAGCTGAAGGCATATCCGCATCTCAAAGGCAATTACGGTACGGCGTGGCAGAATCAGCAGAAAGAATTTGCCGATATCCCCGCGCCTATACTATTCACCACCAACTGCTTGATGCCAGTGAAGCAAAGCTACGCCGACCGTGTTTTCACCACCGGTGTTGTTGCCTACCCCGGAATGGTGCACATCAGCGAGAGCAACTGTATCGGCGAAAGCAAGGGCGAGGACAGCTGTACCGGCGGCGGCAAGGACTTCACGCCCGTCATCCAAAAAGCCCTGGAGCTTGGCGGATACAAAGAAGACCGGCCCATGACAGGCATAAACGGCGGCACGACGGTCACCACCGGATTCGGCCATGGCACTGTGCTATCGGTGGCGGGGACGGTCATCGAAGCGGTCAAGTCAGGCGCGATCAAGCACTTCTTCCTCGTCGGCGGCTGCGACGGCGCTAAGCCGGGACGCAACTACTACACTGAATTTGTAAGGCAAACGCCTGCCGATACCGTCGTCCTCACCCTTGCATGCGGCAAGTATCGCTTCAACGATCTTGATCTGGGTAACATCGGAGGTCTGCCGCGCATCATGGACATGGGCCAGTGCAACGATGCCTACAGCGCTATCAAGGTGGCCGTCGCCCTCGCGGAAGCCTTCAACTGCGGCGTGAACGACCTGCCACTATCGCTGGTGCTGTCGTGGTATGAACAGAAGGCAGTCTGCATACTGCTGACGCTGCTGCATCTGGGCATCAAAAACATCTTGCTCGGACCTACGCTTCCAGCGTTTGTTTCGCCCAACGTACTCAATTTCCTCGTTGAAAACTATAATATCGCACCGATTTCTACTCCCGAGGCAGACCTGAAAAAGATCCTCGGATAAGCAGCTTCTACAATAAATGAATTTCTACTGCATAGAGTACAGAGCAAAGGACGCAGGGCTGGCATTGCACCGGCCCTGCGTGTACACTACTTAATTTGTCCGGCATACCTTAACGTCCACGGACAGAACACCATGCACTTTAAAGAACAAGAACATTTAGAAACATCAACAAGGGCTTCCCGTCCACCACTTTGTGTCCACTCGTTTCCGTGTATTGCCTTTTCAGGACAAACCTTAGCACATGCATCGCAACTACCGCATTCTATTGAGACTAAAGAATGCTTTTCTGCCGTAATCGGCGCATCTGTCAGTACTGTGCACATAGAAAACGCACAGCCGTAATCTTCAGTTATTAGCAGATTGTTTTTACCGATAAATCCCAGTCCGGAAAGCAGTGCTATTGTTTTATGCGGAAGAGTGCTTGATCGCGTACTCCTATCAAAATTACCGCTTCGGAAGTTGTTTTTTTCTGATTGAGCATAGGCGCGGTATCCCTTTTGCTGTATGTATTCCGCAAGCCATTCAGCTAATTCATCTGCTTTTTGCTCTTTCTCAACAAAATCGTCGCGTTCTATCGGTACATGATTGTACATATCTGTAATGAACTTTTTTGACAGTACAATGCAGAACAGGATTGCCTTGGTGAATCCTTGTGTTTGCTTTGCCTTAAGCTCAGATATGTCAACAAAACGAACAATATCTGCACCTCTTTTATACAGAGCGCCCTTCAATTCATCATCCATTACGAAACTGCCTCCAACTTTAATACCGCCCTTTATATAATCATGTTAATTATACCATAATTGCATTCTTGCATCTCTGCACTGGCAGTCATGGGGCATGTTTTTTATAATCAATTTTTGTTAATCAAAGATTTGTTTATCGCTAGAGTAAACATTTTTCGAAAACGTTCATCGTCAGGATAAACAATTCGCCCATCGATTTTCATATGATTTTGATGCATCACTATTCTCTATTGCTCGAAAGATATATAAGGCACGATCATGTCTTCATATCGGAAGATGCCATGGTTGCCGCCATCGCCACCGTCGCTGCTACCACCGCCGCTGCCACCGCCGTTGTTGCCGTTGCCGCCACCGTCGCCATCGTCGCCGCCACCGCCGCCGCCGTTGCCGCTGCTACCATCGCCGCCGTCGCGGGTTTTGTGCATGCCATGATCAGCCGTGATGATCACTCTTCCATGGAACTCGTTGACAAGTTGTCTGATATAGCCGTCGATTTGTTTTATCTTTTGCATTACGCGCTCATCGGTATCCCCATAGGAATGCCCCATGTCGTCCACGCCGTGAAAATGTACGAAAATATATTCCGTGTTTGATCGCACAGCTTTCTGCGCTGCCTCGAAGACTTCGTCGTCGGTGCTTTTATCTGCGTTCCTGTCGGCATTCAAATCAGGCTCAGCAGACGTATTCAATATTTTGATGTTTCCCTCAATGTACGCAACCGTCTTCCCTGCCGCCGCCGCGTATTCAAATATATCAGGGGTCTTCAGATCAGGCATCCGCCTTCTGAAGACGCCGTTTTTATATGGGGGCTGTCCGGTCAGCATCGCCGCTGTCCCCGCATAAGTCACCGGCTCATACACGGTGGACGCTTGCTTCGCGGCGGGCAATGACATCAGATACGGGGCGGAGCCGTTGTCTACAGCGTGAGTGTACATATGGTACCCGAGCCCGTCCACAAGAAAAACCATGACACGTTTGTCCTTATTGATATTGTTTACCGATTCGCGGTAGGCATCCATGTTTGATATAGCCGGAGGATTGATAAGTATGCCTCTTACACCTTTCATCTTGGTTTTACCATCGGAAAAGACGTACTGTAACGAGTTACCGTTGAGTTCCAGCCTTCCGGGCGCTGAATCAAATTGATACTGGCCTTTGTCACCCATGATCAGCAGCAATTCCGCAGACGATCCGAAATCCTTGATATTTTTGTACTTCCGCTGTGTATAGACAGATACGCTATACTTTTTGTTTTGCGCCGTTTTCTCTGATCGTCCTTCGAAGACGGGAGCAGTCTGCATCTCCGACATAAAAAACTGCCCGGGCGTGTAAGACGCGATATTCTTATCCACCGTAATAATATGCACCGACAGGTCTTTTAGCTGTTCTGATACTCCTGCATCCTCCGCCGACACCACCCATACCTCGGAAAGCCTTTTGATGTTGCTGCTGGCGGGATGATAGGCGTTGTTGCATTCCCAGGCGTTTTTATCCGTGTACGTAATATTTATCCCTTCCAGGTCCTCCACCTCGGCCAGCAAGCTGTCGTCACCCTTTAAAACGACTTTATACTTTTTTGAATACGGCTTAGCCTGGTCAACCAGCTCTGAGAGCCGGAGACCGCGTTGCGCGGTATTGATCCTGATGATTTGTTCCACATCGCCCGTTATGACGAAGGAAGGCACATAAGCCGGCCGTATAAGAACAAATGCCAGCCCGATCATGACAATCAATATGCCTGAAAGGATAATACTAATGACCTTATAATTGAAATTAAATTTGAAATTGAAATTGAAATTGAGTTTTTTCATATCGTTATCATAACCCCGCGTCTTTTTTGCATGCTATCGAACTCTTTATTCATTTCATCCCTGACATCGTCCCGGCGGATGCAAAAAGCATCTGAACATGCTGATATGAATGTATTTGCCGTTTGCTTTTTATACTCGGTAAAGGCCGGATCATAGCTGAGCAGAAATGCCGCAGCCCTGCCGATATCCGTCTCCGGCCGCCCGCGCCGGATCTCTTCAAGATCCACGCCATAAACGGTTTCGCCAATATACTCGCCTTTATTCGCTATGATGAAGTTGCGGAAGTTTATGTCATTGTATATATAACCCGGTACCGTCCTGTAAAAACGTTGCATGAATTCGATCCATAAATGAATATACCGGTCAAAGGGGGCGTTTTGCTTTTCGCACGTCTCCAGCATCTGAAGAAACGTCGGCCCTTCGATATAATCCAGGCACAACGCCTTTTCGGAACGGGCCAAAACAGTTGGCACATTTATCCCCGACAATAGCTTCAGGTTGCGGTATTCCTCCTCTGCGCCGCCATTTAAAAACCTCTTGTATACGAATATTATTTTTTGACTGTTATCATTTTTGCTCTTTTCATCCCTGCGCATAGCAACAATTTTGCTGACTTCGTTGCGCCGGCTTGAGAAACGCTCTGCCGTACAGTATTCGTCAATATTCAGTTGCTGCAGGATTTGTTTTTCTATACGCTTTTGTTTCTCCATTTATGTCTCCATGCCCCAGTCTAACACAATCTTATATCATGCAGTCTTTACATCGTTATCTTTAAGCTTGCACCTTCCTGGTAGCCGCTGAGTTCCTTCACCACGCCAAGCACCGCATTTCTTAAGATGTTTTGCACAAACGCTACCATTTTTATTTCTTTGCCATTTATGGATAACGTTATGTTCCCCTTTTCAATCTGGCAATCCTCGCGCTTCATTTCCCCTGCCATGATCTTCTGCAGCAGTGTATGGCAATCATACCCGCACGCGCTGCAGCAGCTGCTGTCGAAATCGGGCAGCAAGTACGGCACTTTTGCCTCTATCATATCTACCATTCTCCCGATATCGCTGATGCTGTTGATTACGGGTATCCCCTTATATTCCGCCGGGTTACCCATACGCTCCGCCGTGTTTCCCTCGTCTGCAAATTCATTCGAAATGACG
>CAZCKQ010000011.1:0-16809 GCA_964499315.1 uncultured Eubacteriales bacterium
CATGCGCTTTGTCCACGCGTCGCCCGATTCGGATCCCAGCCTGGTGCTTGTCAAATCAAGAAAAGGCGGCGGGAGCGCGCTGAAAGTGATGAAGCCTTTGTATATTTGCAACGAAGCGGGTATGTGATAATGAAAAAATCAGATATCCAGTCAGGTATACTATATCTTGTCTCCACGCCTATCGGCAATCTGGGAGATATATCGTTCCGTGCGCTGCAGACGCTCAAAGATGTGGATATTATTGCTGCAGAGGATACCCGCCATACTCTTAAATTACTTAACCATTATGGAATAAAAAAGCCTCTGATAAGTTACCGCGAACAAAACAGGGCAAAATGCGGAGAATACCTGACCGGCGAACTGCTCAGCGGTAAAAGCGCTGCCCTTGTTTCGGATGCAGGCACTCCTGTCATATCGGACCCGGGAGAAGATCTTGTCAAGCTTGCCGTTTCAAAGCAAATCAGGATTACGGCAATCCCCGGCCCTGTAGCAGCTGTTACCGGGTTGATATTATCCGCGTTTTCTGCGTCCCGGTATGTCTTTGAAGGGTTTTTGCCCGCAAATAAAAAGGCAAGGATCGAAAGACTGAAATCATTGGCGGATGAAGAGCGCACTATGGTTTTTTATGAGGCGCCCCATAAGCTTGTAAGAACTCTGGAAGATATCGCCTCAACGCTTGGCAGCAGAAATATGGCGCTTGCGCGGGAACTTACGAAAAAACACGAAGAGGTCATCAGACTCACTGTGGATGAAGCCCTTGAAATGTACCGGAACGATGCGCCGCTGGGCGAATTTGTACTGGTAGTGGAGGGATTACGCAAGTCTCCTGTCGTGCAGGCTGACTGCAATCACGATGAAATCATTGCAAAAGTCAATGCTCTTGTGAAACAGGGAATATCCAAGAAAGAGGCAATAAAAGCGGTTGCAGCGGAAACAGGCATAAGCAGACGCGATATTTACAAAGAAGTACTCATTAAATGATAAGGATACAAATAATTCTTATTTGCATCCTGTTATCATTAGTGCCGTTTATTTTTTAAGATCCTTCATGCAGTTCGGACAGATGTTCTTACCTTTATATACGATAACATCCCTTGCATCGCCGCAAAAAATACAAGCCGGTTCATATTTTTTCAATATGATTGTCTGCCCGTCCACGTAGATTTCCAAAGCGTCTTTTTCTGCTATGTCTAAAGTTCTTCTAAGCTCGATAGGAAGCACGACCCTGCCGAGTTCATCAACCTTCCTTACTATTCCGGTTGATTTCATTATTAACACCTCCCCATAATTTGTAAATAGCACCCATTGATTTTACCATGCGTTCCAAAATACGTCAAGAATGTATTTAAAACACAGTAATGACAGGCTGTCGTCTTTCATATAATGAAAATGGTGGCGGACACATGATGAATTGGATATGGCTTGCCATGATTGCTGCAAGCCTGATGCTTGCGGTAGTCAACGGAAAGATCGATGCGGTCACGGGGGCGTTGCTCGAATCTGCCGGCGAGGCTGTCAAGCTTTGCATCTCCTTGTTGGGTGTCATTTGCCTATGGAGCGGCTTTATAAAAATTGCGCAGCGTTCAGGGTTGATCACGCTTATCTCAAAGGCTGTCAAGCCGTTGTTGAGCATCCTTTTCCCGGCTTTGCGCAATCATGATTCAGCGATGGGAGCGATTATGATGAATCTTTCCGCCAACTTCCTGGGTATGGGCAATGCGGCGACACCGCTGGGACTTAAGGCGATGTCCGAGCTTCAGAAGCTGAACCGCGGAAGACAGGATGCATCCGATGAAATGTGCATGTTCCTTGTATTGAATGCTTCCGCCATACAACTCGTTCCCGCGACCATAATCGCCGTAAGGACGGCTCTCGGCTCTTCCCGGCCTGCCGTCATAACCGCGGCCATATGGGCTGCTTCATCATGCGCATGTATCGCAGGAATAACGGCTGCCCGGCTTTTAGCCATGAGGCGCGCCAAATGACGTCAATCATACAATCTTACGCTGTTCCGGCAATTGTCCTGTCAATATTGATTTTCGGGCTGGTTAAAAATGTGAAGGTCTTCGATGCGTTTATTGATGGAGCAAAGGAAGGGATCGAGACTACCATCGCCATACTTCCGCCTTTAATGGGACTTTTTACAGCGATCAATGTAATGAAGGCTTCCGGGGTTTTGGATGCGGTCATAGGTATTGCAAGACCGGTTGCCGAATTAATCGGGATCCCCCCGGAACTGACGCCGCTGGTGATATTGCGGCCTGTTTCCGGCAGCGCTTCTATTGCATTCATAACCGAAATCATGAAGATGTACGGTCCCGACTCGTATCTTGGCCTTATGGCGTCGACGATGATGGGATCTACAGAGACGATATTCTATACCTTGACCGTATATTTCGGTTCGGTGGGCATTAAAAGACCCGGATATGCCTTGACGGCAGCCCTGATCTCCGACGCCGCCGGCATCGTATCGTCTGTCCTTGTCTGCAGGGCGCTCTTCGGTTAAGTTGCGTATATGTGCCGAATATCCCGCGAATATTGCATGCTATTGCTAATTAAACTATAATGGAAAAAAACGAAGCAGGGGTGTTTTGATGTCCGGTCGTACCTATTATATTACCACACCGATTTATTATCCGAGTGACAAGCTTCATATCGGCCATTCGTACACTACGGTGGCAGCCGATACCATGGCGAGGTACAAGAGGATTAGAGGTTATGACGTCATGTTCCTTACCGGCACTGACGAACATGGCCTCAAAATACAGCGCAAAGCTGCGGAAAGAGGCATCTCGCCCAAGGAATATGTTGATGAAGTAGTGAGTGGCATAAGGGACCTCTGGAAACTTATGAATATAAGCAATGACAGGTTCATCAGGACTACTGACGATTATCATATAAAAGCCGTCCAGAGCATATTTAAGCGGCTTTATGACCAGGGCGACATATATAAAAGCGAGTATGAGGGCTGGTATTGCACCCCGTGCGAATCTTTCTGGACACAGACCCAGCTTAAGAATGGCAAGTGCCCCGACTGCGGCAGGGATGTCGAATTGACCAAGGAGGAAAGCTATTTTTTCAGATTATCCAAATATCAGGACCGTCTGATCAGACACCTGGAGGACAATCCCGATTTTATCCAACCTTCATCGAGACGTAATGAGATGCTGAATAATTTCCTGCTGCCCGGCCTGGAGGATCTGTGCGTTTCTCGCACGACCTTTGATTGGGGTATACCTGTTTCATTTGATGAGAACCATGTCGTCTATGTATGGATAGACGCGCTTTCCAATTATATAACAGCGCTCGGATACGCTTCCGGCGACCAGTCGGCATATGACAGGTACTGGCCTGCCGATGTGCATCTCGTCGGCAAGGAGATCGTCAGGTTCCATACGATAATATGGCCCGCGATGCTCATGGCGCTCGGGTTGCCTTTGCCAAAGCGCATTTTCGGACACGGCTGGCTTCTCCTTGAGGGTGGCAAGATGTCAAAGTCAAAAGGCAATGTGGTCGATCCGGTTGAGTTGATTGGGAGATATGGGCTTGACGCTATAAGATATTTCCTGTTAAGAGAAGTACCTTTCGGTTCTGACGGAGTATTCTCCAATGGCGCCCTGATCAACAGGATCAATTCAGACCTTGCCAATGATCTCGGGAATCTTGTCAGCAGGACCGTCGCAATGATTGGAAAGTATTTCGGCGGGACCCTGCCGCATGGCCGGGAGGCCGGCGGATTTGATGATGATTTGATAGCCATGGTCTCTTCGATGCCTTCCAAAGTGGAGGATATGCTTGATGAGCTTCAGTTCAGCCTGGCTCTTTCGGAAATATGGAAGTCGGTTTCCAGGACGAACAAATACATCGATGAAACCATGCCATGGGTGTTGGCCAAAAATCCGTCGGATATGCCGAGGCTCGCCTGTATTCTATATAATCTCGCCGAAAGCATCAGGATAATATCTATCGTACTGCAGCCTTTTATGCCGCAGACGCCGCCCCGCATATGGGCCCAGCTCGGGATAAAGGAGACCGATCCTTGTATTTTCTGGGACAATGCCAAGGTGTGGGGTTCATATCCCGATGGGCTGAAAGTGTCGCGCGGCGAGGCTTTATTCCCGAGGATCGACCCTAAGGATACGGAAGGTATGGCATGAATAATAACACGTGTTTGAGGATCGACACGCATGTCCATACTTCGGAAGTCAGCAGGTGCAGTCATGTCAGCGCGGATGAAATGGTTGATTTGTACACTGGCGTGGGTTATCAGGGTGTTGTGGTAACCAACCACTTTTCAGAATGGACTTTTGAAGGTATGAAGGGTGGCTGGAGAGGCCAATCCTGGCGAAAAAAAGTCGATCATTTTCTGGCAGGATATCAAAAAGCCCTTGAGAAAGCAAAAACAACAGGTCTTTTGGTCTTTCTCGGAGCCGAGTTTAATTTCCCGGGTAGCAATAATGATTATCTTGTGTATGGGATCAGCCGGCAATTTCTTTACGAGAATGAGGATTTGCTTAATTTAGGTTTCAAAGCATTCAGCGCGCTTGCAAGGCGCAATGGAATGCTGATCTTCCAGGCGCACCCTTTCAGGTGCGGAATGACGCCTGAAGACCCGTCGCTGGTTGATGGGATCGAGATATTTAATGGAAATAAACGTCACGCCTCAAATAATAATCTTGCGTATGAATATGCATGCAGGCGTAATCTAAAAATGCTCTCCGGTTCAGACTTCCATGAAATTGAAGATCTCGGCGCCGGAGGGATTTGTGTTGAGGCGGCCTTATTTCCTTACAATGGAGATTCGCTTGTTTCATTGCTTCGGAACGGAGTTTATACCAATCTGACGGACGCTGACCGGTAATCCTATTAAGACGTGATATCCATGTTTTGTATTTTTTAATTGCCGCATGATTTTTTTTAGTATATAATTGATGCTGCAACTCGGACTCACGTTTTATTTCAGGAGCTTGCAAGATGTTCTTCGATTCGCACGCCCATTATGATGATGATGCATTTGCCGCTGACAAACATGATGTCATAAAAAGAGTTCATGAAAAAGATGGTGTCGCGTTTCTGATTAATGCCGGTTCCGACATTGCCTCATCCATAGAGTCTATTTCATTTTCGCAGCATTTCAGTTTTGTTTATGCCGCAGTGGGTATCCATCCCCATTCCGTCTCAGATATTGGAAATAATACGATGATAGTCCTTGCCGGGCTGGCTGCGGGTAGCAAAGTGGTTGCAATCGGAGAAATCGGACTGGATTATTATTATGATTTTTCTCAGAAAGAACAGCAGAAGTATTGGTTTACCAGGCAGATAGAGCTTGCAAAGGATGCCCGTCTGCCCATCATAGTTCATTGCCGTGAATCCTATGATGATGTGATGAAAATTATTAAAAGCACGAATGCAAGTGAAACCGGCGGGGTGTTCCATCATTTTTCCGGAAGCGTCGAATCAGCCAGAGAAGTGTTGAATCATGGTTTCCTGATTTCTGTCGCGGGGCCGGTCACATTCCATAATGCCAGAAGAATCGTCGAGGTGGTCAGATTCGTCCCCGACGACATGCTTCTGATTGAAACAGATTGCCCTTATCTGGCGCCTGAACCGTTCCGGGGAAAGAGAAATGATTCCGGCATGATCAGGTGTATAGCCGAGAAGATTGCCGAAATAAGGCAGACGACAGTCGAAAAAATTGCTGAAATGACTATGGAAAACGCTTTTAGGTTGTTTCGCATCGGGCATTGAACAATATCTGCAACAGGAGCGGTATATTATGAAAAAGTTTGTCCTTATCATGGTTAGTGCGCTTCTAATGACCATTTTTATCGCTTTCAACTACCTGCTATGGGAAAGGGATGGCCGCGAAAAAGATATCCGGACCCTTCAGAGCCATAATGAGAATAATGCCGCAACGATAAACGCGCTCGGAAGGGACATCAAAAATCTGGAGGCGGATAATAAGAACCTGACGCAGAAACACGAAGAAACAGAGAAGCTGTTGGAAACTGTCAGGGCGGATAATACACGGCTCAGGGACGAAAATACCAAAATCAATGAAGAGTTGTACGAAATCAAACATCTTGTCGACCGGCTTAAACAGGATATCGACGAATCCATCATCAACGCTCCGGTCAAAAAATGGGTGGATTCTATTGATAACGCCGAATACCAGACCGCATTCGATCTGCAATATGGATATTATGTCATTGCTCCGGAAGGATCACCCGGGTTTGGTGACTTTACCGCCTTTTACAAAAAATATATAAAAGACATGAAGATCAAGACGATCGAATTAAAACTCAAGGATGTGCCTGTCAATATGACCGGGAGGATAATATTCGAGGCTGTACTCGATATAAGGCTTACTGATGATTATAAAACGGCATTAGATGTATATACCGGACTGCGGTACGCAGAAGGGCCAAATAAATACTATTTTATGATAGAATACGATGAAGTCCATAAGACATGGGTTATCGGCGGTATATCGGAGAAACTTTGATCAGTTGAGTCATTTGGCCGATTTGACAAAAATGCCATTAATGGAATAAAATATTATATAGAATTATTTATATATGGAGGGCCTGTTTGAAGAAGCCTTTAAAGAAGCTTGTCACAAAACTCGCCAGAAATGTGAATCCGCTTGCCATATCCGCAATTTCCCTGGTAATAGTTTTTGCGTCGGCTGTTGGCGTTTCTGCCGGGTTAATTCTTGACAAAGAATTAATTGTACAAGATGGGGATACTAAAATTAGTATTTTCACAATGGATAATACCGTCAGAGAAGCACTTGAACGCAATAATCTAGCGATCTCTGACCACGACTATATAAATGTACCTTTGGATGCGCCGCTTAATAACCTTGCGGCAAACGAGGTATCGATAAAAAGGGCCGTTCCTGTGCAAATTAATGCCGACGGGGTGAACAGGACGGTAATGACCTATTATGATACCGTAGGGGATCTCCTGAAAAATGGGCCGGTGAGGATATCGCCGCAGGATAGGCTCGAAGGCGCGGCGCCTGAAGACATGATATATCCCGGTATGAAGTTCCGGATTGTCCGTGTCAGAGAGGAAGAAACGAAAGAAGTTATTCCGATCCACTTCAGGGAGGAATTGCGTGAGAACCGCAATATGGACAAAGGCAGCGAAAAAATAGTACGGGAAGGAAAAGACGGCGCCAGAGAAAAGACTTTCCGGGTTGTATTCGAGGACGGGGTGCAGATACTGAAAGAATTGGTAAAGGATGTAGTGACGCTTCAGCCTGTCAACAGGATAATAGAATACGGTACGATATTGAATTACAAGACTGCGAGGGGCGATGTGATCCGTTACAGAAAAGTCATGGATATGAGAGCGACGGCCTATACCGCTTCCTTTAAGGATACCGGCAAATCCCCCGACCATCCCGATTTCGGAATTACGTACCTGGGCTGGAAGGCGAGAAAAGGGATAATCGCAGTCGATCCCAAAGTCATACCTCTCAGGTCCAAGGTATACGTGGAAGTTGCCGGCAGTACGCCTGATTATGGCTTTGCGGTTGCAGGGGATATTGGTAGCGCAATAAAAGGCAATCTTATCGATTTATATATGGATGACCAGGAAACGGTCGACCGGTGGGGCTGCAAGAGAGTGAAAGTATATATACTTGTTGAGTGAAAATGACGTCAGGCAATATAAAACCGCTAAAATCAATCGGACAGCATTTCATCATTGACCCGCAAGTTGTGGAAAGGATAGCTGACGCCGCATCGATACGGCAAAATGATATCATTCTGGAGATCGGCCCCGGTACCGGTAATCTTACCGTTGAGCTTGCCAAAAGGGCAGGTCTTGTCGTTGCTGTAGAAAAAGATAATCGCCTGATTGATGAGCTTAAATTCAGACTGAAGGATTTTACAAATATCCTGCTGATCTCGGATGATATTTTGAAATTCCGGTTGTCTGATTTATTAAAATATGCCCAAAGAATCAAGGTAGTCGCGAACATTCCGTATTATATCACGACGCCGCTCATTATGAAATTGCTGGCAAGTACCCGCGGTGCCGGGGGTGTCCCCATAATAGAGGAAATGGTATTGACCGTACAGAAGGAAGCGGCATTGAGGCTGACGGCGCGGCCCGGTTCAAAGGATTACGGCCTTCTGACGGTTACCGGCGATTTTTATGCCGACAGCGAGATATTGTTTGATATCCAGCCTGAATGCTTCCAGCCGGCTCCGCATGTCGTCTCTTCTGTCGTAAAGATAAAACCATACGACGTTTTGCCATATAAAATAGATGATGCCAGGATGTTTTTCCGGATTGTCAAGGCATCTTTCATCAAGAGGAGGAAGACGTTGGCAAATGCATTAGCGGGCTCGGGGAGCTTCAGACTGCGAAAGGATGAAATAGTTGAAATACTGAATAATGCTGGTATACAAGAAAAACAACGCGGCGAAACATTGTCATATTTGAAATTTATTGAAATTGCCAATTCATTTTCCTCAAAAGAATTGTTAAAAAAATAATTAAATATCTTTCAAATAATTTATATATCAAGTATAATGTTTGTTATATCACAATCATTTATGATAAGGTCATAATACCAGATATAGATTATTGAAAGCGGTGATTTGATGTATTCTAACAAAGCGGTAAACGAGTGGGTCCGTAAGATGTCCGAGCTTACTAAACCGGACCGTATAGTGTGGATCGACGGATCCGAGGCTGAAAAACAGCGGTTGACCGGCGAAGCTTTAAGCACCGGGGAGCTATACGAGCTAAACCAGGAAAAGCTTCCGGGCTGCGTGCTCCACAGGACAGCGCCCAACGACGTTGCAAGGGTGGAGCATCTGACATTCATATGCACGACCAAAAAAGAAGATGCAGGCCCGACCAATAACTGGATGTCGCCGGCCGAGGCTTATGAAAAGCTCGGCAGGATCTTCGACGGCTCGATGAGGGGAAGGACCATGTACGTCATACCTTACCTGATGGGGCCGCTGGGTTCCCCATTCAGCAAGGTGGGCATCGAGATCACCGATAGCATATATGTCGTACTGAATATGAGGATCATGACCAGGGTAGGAAAAGCTGTCATGGATCAGCTCGGCGATTCGGACAATTTTGTAAAAGGCCTGCATTCCAAGGCCGATCTGAATCCCGACAGACGGTTTATCTGCCACTTTCCCGAGGATAATGCCATATGGAGCGTCGGTTCAGGCTATGGAGGCAATGTCCTGCTCGGCAAAAAATGCTTCTCGCTTCGTATCGCCAGCTTCATGGGCAAAAACGAAGGCTGGATGGCTGAACACATGCTGATACTGGGGATCGAAAATCCCAAAGGCGAGGTTTCGTACATTGCGGCGGCTTTCCCGAGCATGTGCGGGAAGACAAACCTGGCGATGCTGATTCCGCCCGAGGGGATGAAGGGATACAAGACTTGGACTGTCGGCGACGACATAGCATGGATGAGGGTCGGCGAAGATGGAAGGCTTTGGGCTGTGAACCCTGAAGCAGGTTTTTTCGGCGTTGCTCCCGGCACCAGCATGAAATCCAACCCCAACGCGATGTTGACGGTTCAGAAGAATACGATTTTCACCAATGTCCTTCTTACTCCCGATGATACCGTATGGTGGGAAGGTATGGGCGTCGAGCCGCCTGCGAAGGGCATAGACTGGAAAGGAAATCCGTGGACGCCCGACAGTGGGGAAAAAGGAGCTCATCCCAATTCTCGCTTCACTACTCCGGCAAGCCAGTGCCCTTCGATTTCTCCCAGGTGGGAAGATCCGCGAGGAGTTCCCATCTCTGCAATACTCTTCGGCGGACGGCGCGCAAGGGTTGCCCCTTTGGTATATCAGTCGTTCGATTGGGAGCACGGCGTGTTCATCGGCGCCACAATGGCTTCGGAGACTACCGCGGCTGCCACCGGCAAGGTCGGCGTCGTCAGGAGGGATCCGATGGCGATGCTGCCGTTCTGTGGGTACAACATGGGCGATTATTTCGCGCATTGGCTGGAAATGGGCAAAAAGATACCCAAACAGCCGAAGATATTCAACGTCAACTGGTTTCAGACCGATTCCGACGGCCGGATAATCTGGCCGGGTTATGGCGAAAATCTGCGTGTGCTGAAATGGATATTGGACAGATGCAGCAATTCGGTTGATGCGGTGGAATCCCCGATAGGATATCTGCCAAAACAGCAGGATATAGATATGACAGGTCTGGACAAAATAGGGCCGGATGTCCTCAGCAAGCTGCTTACGCTTGATTATGACGCCTGGAAGGATGAAGTCGCCGATCAGGCGGCATTCCTTGAGAAATTCGAGAGATTGCCTGCAGCTATTAAAAAACAACACAGCGAACTTGTGAAGAGATTCGGATTCTGATATTACTTCACCTCCGTGTATCATATATATAATTACATGGAGGTAGACCGATATGGAGGGTATCAGATCAAGCAGGGAATTTTTGACGTTTTCGCCGGTAAGCGCCGAAGCGCATCAATCTGACGGTATGCCGAAAGGTTTTATCAGGATAGAGTTATCGGGCGGCTTCGGCAAATATGATGCTTTTTTGCAGAATATCAGCAAGACGGGAATCTCGGGCAAAGACTTCATATACGACCTGTATTTCGGTAGATTTGTGAAAGCATCGTCCGGCTGCATGATCGTACCGGGCGGCGCTTTCGTTTCAAAAGGCGGCGGATTTGAAGCAAGCGGCAAATTCAATACGGCTGATTTTCTCGGAACTTCGCATACATTCGAGGACTTTAATGCCATACTGGTTTTTCGTGACTTTGAAAAAAACAGCCCTGACCGATTCAATCCGCATGTGATCATGACTGCATTCAGAGGAGTCAAACTGCCGGATTGGCGCGATTATCTCGACGTATGCCTCTCAGGAGACAACCCGGGTACATATACCGGCACTGCTGCCGTGGCTTCCGACGTTTACAAAGCTGACAAAGCTGCCGAAGCCACCGAAGCTTCTGAGGCTGATGCCGGGTTTACAGAGGGCGTCGGGGATACCGTGCCGGCATTTGGCTCCGGGCTTGCAGCAGACGCTGAATCTGCATCCGATGCAGGACATAGACAGCAACCTGCTAAATTCGATTATAAGAGCCTTATCGAATGCCTTGACAGAAATTTCCTCAGAGTGGATCCTTTCAGGGTGAGGAGGCGGGATTACCGGTGGTGGCGAATCGATAGCCCGGCGCATCTTAATAACGTGCTGCAAGAGTGCAATATAAGGGCATCAGTGCTGTTCAACCCTAACCTGATCATGGCGCACCACATGTACAAATACCTGATTGCGGGTATATATTCCGACAGGATAAGCGGCAGGGTTTACTTTGTCTGCGGCATTCCGGGCGAATGGAGCGCAAGGGACAAACCTTTCGGTGAATATTGCAGGTGGGTGCAGGCAGTGGCCAGAAGGCCGGGAAGGGGCTTTATGGGCTACTGGCTGGTTTACTTCGATCTGATGTCAGGTAAGTATCTCGGATTCCAATGAATTTGATAATTTCGCTCCAAAGTGGTAACTTAATATCATGGAAGAATGGGTTGTCTTAAGAAACGTTATGAACGATATTGAATATGAACTGGTGAAAGGCGTGCTTGAAATGGGCGGTATTCCGTGCGTAGCTCATATCAGAGGAATGGACGGTTATTTGAAGATATTGACCGGCACGCCTTTTAATGAAGGAATAGACGTTCTTGTGCCTTCAGACAGGTTGCAAGAAGCTGTCGAACTTTTAAAATCCGGATTTGAGAATGAAGAGCTGAAATAAAATAATGTCATTTTATGTAGATTTATAGTATAATTATTGTTAATTCGGGGCTGCATGCCGGATTTTGTATTTCTGAAGGAGCTGATACCTGTGACGCTGAAAAACAGGGTAGAAATTAAGATCGCCGGTAAAGACTATACCCTGATTGGCGCGGAATCGGATGAGTATATACAAAAGATCGGATTATACATCGATAAAAAAATGAGTGAGATTTTGCGGCAGTACAGCAAGCTCAGCACTTCCATGGCTGCCGTCCTTACAGCCGTAAACGTGGCGGACGACTATTTCAAGGTCACTGAAAGCGAAGCAAGCCTGAAGAAAGAGATAAAGCGTCTATATGAGATAATCGAAGAACTCAAGCAGGATAAAAAGAGATTTGCAGAGGATAATAATACCCTCAGCAGCAAAAATACAAATCTGCAGCTTGAGTTGGCCAAACGTGAGGCAGAGCTGAGGGAAGTCAGGAATTCTGTTGATAAATTTACAAAAAAGCACAATTAGCGGTTAACACTGATGAGGATAATTTTCATATTCATAGACGGGTTCGGAATCGGTAAACATGATCCGGCTTCGAATCCTGTAATTGCGGCATCTCCTCCGGGCATTTCGTATCTATTCAATAATTACTGTCTCATGCCTACCGATGCGACAATGGGAGTTCCGGGGCTTCCGCAAAGCGCTACCGGGCAAACGGCCATATTCACCGGTATCAATGCGGCGGCTGCTGCGGGCAGGCATATCAATGCGCAGCCGACGATACTGCTCAAAAATCTGATATCACGTACCAACATATTTGCCGTGTTAAAGCAGAAGGGCTATAGTGCAGCTAACACGAATGTGTACCGGCCGGAATACCTGCAAAAGATGCTTGATTCTTCCGACAAGCTTCACAAGCCTTCCGTCACTTCAGTCATGACGATGACGACAGGCGTCCGGTTCCGGCTTGTGGATGATTTCAATAACGGCGCCGGTATCTACCATGATCTGACGGGTAAAATGCTGAAAGACCATGGTTATCCCGTAGAACCGATCACGCCCGCTGAATCTGCGCGGCGGCTTTACGCGATCAGCAAGCAATATGATTTTACTTTGTTTGAGCATTTTCTTACGGATGTAATAGGACATACCATGGACATGGAACTTGCAATTTCCGAAATAACGATGCTGGATGAATTTCTGGGGACTCTGGCAGGATTGGTGGATGAACAAAAAGAAGCCCTTTTTATCACCAGCGACCATGGCAATATAGAGGATATCAGCATCAAGACGCATACCATGAATAAGGTGCCTACCCTTTTACAGAAATCAATTTGCAGAAAGGCCGGGATCAGAGTGGGGTCGTTGCCTGATATAATGGATGCGGTGTTAAAAATAGCTGAATTATAGCAGGAGGAATGCAGCATGGAAGTTGAGGTATTTATCGAGAAATGCCGTAAGGACGCGGTTATTCCGGAGTATGCACGTCCGGGCGATGCCGGTATGGATATTTTTGCCGCTGAGGATGTATTGCTGCTTCAGGGAGAAACGAAGATCATTGCGACAGGCCTTAAGTTTGCCATACCGGAAGGATACGAAATACAGGTAAGGCCAAGGAGCGGCATATCATACAGAACACCGCTGCGTATAGCCAATTCGCCCGGCACTATAGACAGCGGATACCGCGAAGAACTCGGCATTATTATAACCAATACATCGGTAAGAACTGATGATCCCGGCAAATCAGGCATGAAGGTTATTCCGCACCCTATTGATGACAAAAATGCCGGCGGCGGGGCGTATCTGATAAAGAAAGGTGACAGGATAGCGCAGATAGTACTGCATGAGGTGCCCAAAATCAGGTTTGCGGAAGTTGATTCGGTCGCGGGCATAGGCTTTGACAGAGGCGGCGGATTCGGCTCGACAGGGGTTCGCGGCGGTTGAAATTGGCAAATTGTGTTGAATGCCAATCGCGTATTGTATTATAATTAAATAAAGTAATAAAAATATCCGGTTGGTGAATCGGCTGCTGAAAGGGGTGTTGTCCTATGCTGGTGCGCAATTGTGCAGGAGGGATAATATTTGCCGGTGATAAGGTATTCCTCCTGAAAAACGAAAAGGATGAGTGGATCTTCCCGAAAGGCGTGATCCGAAACGGCGAACTGCCGGGCGAGGTTGCCAGGAAGAGAGTGAAGGAAGAAACCGGTATAGATGCGGAAATCGTATCGACAGCAGGTCAGACCAATTACGAATTCTACTCCATGACACGACAAAAACCCGTCTGCAACAGAATCGTCTGGTATATAATGAAATCCCTGAACGAGAAATTTAAATTAATAAAGACCGAAAAAATGAAAGACTGTGGTTATTTTACCATTGACGAGGCAATGAACCTGGTGACTTACAGCCAGGATAAATCGCTGTTGAGTTTGTCCTACGGCAAATACAGGGAGTTTGCCGACAGCAGCACATTATTCTGAAAATAATTTTAAGGCATCGTGAGAGTACCGGATATGCTTAAATCCTACATGACCATAAAAGGACATGCTACTGCAATCTATGAAGAAAAGAGGTCGCGTTTCATTTCACAGGCAATGAGTGTTGAAGATGAAGAAGGCGCCTTATCGTTTATAAATAATATCAAAAATTCGAATAAAGAGGCATCACACAATGCCTATGCCTATTCCGTAGGCCTCGACAGCGCAGTATGCCGTTTCAGCGATGACGGCGAGCCGGGAGGTACGGCCGGACTGCCGATATTGGAGATCATCAGGAAAAGGAATCTCTTGTATTCGGTGATTGTTGTTACGAGGTATTTCGGAGGTATCCTGCTTGGCGCGCAAGGATTGACAAGGGCCTATGGAAAGGCTGCCTCGGCAGCCGTCGACGCGGCGGGCATAGTGGTTAAAATTCCCGTGCGCGATATATCGGTTAATTGCAGCCATAATCTTGCGGGAAAGATTCAGGGCAGAATCATGCAGTCCGGATACAAGATAAAAAATATCAGCTACGGAGAGGACGTGCTTATCGTGTCGGTTGTGCCGGCGCAATCAGCAGATGCGTTCATCGGAATGGTCAATACGATTGCCAGCGGCGCATGTCGGGTGATTCCGGGGAATATCTACCATGATATCTATCATGATGCGGCAGGCTTATGAAAATGTCCTGTCAAGTTTATATATATCTGAGAATTCAATATTTGCGGTTTCAATAAACCTGTGATCTATTACCTGTTTGTGGGGCTGGCTATGTTGCCGGATTTTTTCGTTGTATGTGGCGGCCGGCAGTTTTATGATAAATTCGCTTCCTTCACCTTCCTGACTGTGCAGTTCAATAGAGCCTTTATAAAGATCGACAAGGGCTTTTACAAGTGACAGACCTATCCCAAAGCCATAATTGCCGATGTGTACGGTATTGACATCATAATCCTTCATCTGCCAGTAACGCTCAAAAATCTCCGCTCTCTTGCTTTCAGGGATTCCAATGCCGTTATCTTTAACTGATATACCGATATAATCTGTACCGGCAAATACTCCGACCTTGACGAGACCTCCGGGATTGGTGAATTTGATAGCATTTGAAAGCAAGTTCATAACAATCATATCTATCTTCTCGATATCAATTACGGCAATTATACATTCAGGAACCGATGAATACTCAAGCCGAATCTTTTTTTGTTCGGCAAACGGCGATACAGACAGTGTGATTTCACGCAGGAGATCCGATATGTTGCATTCTATCGGCTTACACTGCATTGTGCCTGTTCCGGCTTTTTCAATTTCAAGGATATTGGTGATTAGTTTCAGGATTTTGTAACAGTTTTGCCTGATTACCGGATAATGTCTTGTGCAGTACTCGTTAGTGCAAGTGCCCTTTGTTCTGTTCATTTCGAGGAGTTTAAGCGAGCCGAGGATAACTGAAATAGGCGTTTTAACCTCGTGAAACATATTAATAATACTACTCAGCTTCTTATCGCCGGAAGACCTGCCTTTATTTATCGCCATATAAAAGACCTGCCTTTAATACTTATATACTTTGTGCTATTATAGTGTTGCGTTTGTTTTGGCAGCGCAATTATTGAATAAAGCCAATGTTAACTTGATTATACAGAATTTATTCCATTATGTAAATATGTAACTAAAAATATTGTTTCCGAAGGGATGCACACAAAGATGTCAGGTCACTCGAAATGGGCTAATATCAAGCATAAGAAACAAAAATCAGATGCGCAGAAAGGTAAAATGTTTTCCAAGCTGGGCAGGGAAATAATGATTTGCGTGAAAGAAGGCGGCGCTGATCCCGAAGCCAACCAAAAGCTCAAGGATATCATTGCAAAGGCAAAGGCCTGCAACATGCCTAATGAAAACATTACCAGGAGTATAAAAAGGGCTGCCGGCGGAATGGATCCGACCAATTATGAGGTCGTATGGTATGAAGGATACGGACCGGAAGGCGTGGCGTTAATGGTCAAGGCCATGACCGACAACAGAAACAGGACGGCAGGCGATCTGAGGCATTACTTTGATAAATACGGCGGTAATCTCGGCTCTACCGGGTGCGTGGCCTTCATGTTCAACGAACGCGGCGTAATACTTATCGAAAGATCGCCCGATGTGGATGAGGACAAGCTGATGCTGGATGCAATGGACCTCGGAGCCGATGATTTTAAAACATGGGATGATTCGTACGAGATAATAACATTGCCGCAGGATTTTTATGCCATAAGGGAAGGCCTTGAAAAAATAGGATACAAGCTGGTTTCGGCGGCAATAGAAATGACGCCGGTATCGTACACTTCAATAAAAGATCCGAAGCAAATGGAGCAGATGGAGAAGCTTATTGAGCAGTTGGATGAGTTGGAGGATGTACAGGAAGTCTTCCACAACCTCGATGAGAATGCGTGATAAGCGGCGGATTGCGGCGTCAGGCTTCGACCTCTCCAGTGCTCATGTATCAATATACATTCCGCTCTTCGAGTCTCGCCTTCCTTGCACTCCTTGCTTCTAACGCATTCGCATCAATAAGGTGGCGTGATAAGCGGCGGATTGCGGCGTCAG
>CAZCKQ010000012.1:0-16419 GCA_964499315.1 uncultured Eubacteriales bacterium
AAGAATATATATGTTTATACTATAATTTCTAAAAAAAACTCTAAATTCTACAAGATATTACTCAATACGAGGAATTTATTGTAGTATGTCGAATAAATAAACGAATATTTTCATAAATTATTTACAATTTTTATAGAAAAAATATTGACACTACGCGTAGAGTGTATTATACTGAATTCGTACAATACATAGTTTTAAGTTGATACGCATTATGCGTAACAAAATTAAAAAATAAATATATAAAGGAGGAATCAGAGGATGCCTGCAATAGAACTGAACCGTTCGAAACTCGTGGAGTTAATGAATACTTATTGTAGGGGGAGCTACAACAGATTTGCCAGGGAGCTTGGGGTTGACCCGTCTCATCTGTACAGGTACATGGTTGCGGGAACAGGCGGCGGTAAAAAAATAATAATCGCGCTGCTCGAGTTCTGCAAAAAGCGTAATATTCCTTTTGAAGACCTCTTTAGTTGAGTACATAGCCGTATAAGCTGTGTGTGAAAGCGCCGGGAGCGGGGAGTATAGTAAAACAATGGATGCTACGGCGCTTTCATGTTTTAAGGTATTCTTTGACCATCAAGGCGCGGACATATCCTCTGTCCGTGCTTGTCGATTCTATATAATAACCTCTCTCGTAATAAAACCTGACAAGGTCTTTGTAGGCTGAAGCCGTGTGGAGATATGTCTTTTTAACATCTCTTGACAATAAAAGCTTATCGACAAGATTCATAAGCGCTTTTCCTATCCCTATGTTATGGCAGCCGGGCATGACGCCGAATCTGCTTATATATGCAGTGCGGTCATCTTGCATCCGGACCCTTATCGTTCCAACGGGCACATTATCGATAAACGCAATAAATACATCAATGGAAAGAATATCTTTCTCAATATCGCTCAACGTTTCCTGCAACGCGTCCAATGGCGTGGTAATACCCACATCTTCCCGATATTTCCTGAACGCGCCGTCAATGATGGCCTTTATTGATTGTGCGTCCTTGGTTTCAGCCTTCCTTATTATAAATGAATAATCCATGTGGGTAACACCTCTCATATCATAAGGATCGTCATGATGGCCTTTTGGACATGGAGCCTGTTTTCAGCTTCGTCAAAAACGACTGAAGCAGGCCCATCGATTATGCTTGCAGCTACTTCATTGCCTCGGTATGCGGGGAGGCAATGCATAAATATGGCGTCCTTTTTTGCAAGCGAGAATAGCTCCGGGTTCACCTGGTAAGGCAAAAAGACAGAGAGGCGCTGCTTCTTTTCGTTTTCCTGCCCCATGCTCACCCATGTATCGGTATATACCGCGTCAGCTCCGTCAATTGCTTCGGAAGGGTCATTAGTGAAGATAATCTTCGAACCCGATATTTTGGCGTCGTGCATTGCTTCTTCGATTATGCCGCTGTTGCATTCATAGCCCGGCGGAGTCGCCACTGATATGTGCATCCCCACTTTTGCGCAGGCATGCAGGAGAGAATGGGCAACGTTGTTCCCGTCCCCGATATAGCATAACTTGATACCTTTGAGTTGTCCCTTCTTTTCGAGGATAGTATAGATGTCGGCAAGCGCCTGGCATGGATGCATCAGGTCGGTCAGGCCGTTTATCACGGGGACTGACCCGAAACGGGCAAGGTCTATGACGTCTTTATGGCTTGCGGTACGTATCATTATCGCGTCAACGTACCTGGACAGTATTTTGGCTGTATCTTCAATTGTTTCGCCTCTTCCAAGCTGGATGTCATTGGAGTTGAGATAAAGCGCATGACCTCCGAGCTGGAGCATGCCTACTTCGAATGAAACTCTTGTTCTCGTCGAGGATTTTGTGAATATCATCGCCATTGTCTTTCCTTTGAGAGAGTTATTGGCAATATCTGCTTTATGCTCATCCTTCAGCTCTTTCGTGATACTAAGAATTTTATCCATGTCTTCGAATGACAGATCGAAAACACTTATCAAATGCTTCATTAAACATCACCTCCGATGGCTGCAAGTAATTTATCAAACATTCCGATAAAACCATCGATGTCTTTACTGCCTATGATGAGCGGGGGCAAGAGCCTGATTATGCTATCTCCGACGTTTCCCACGAGATATCCGTTTTCAAAGCATGCAAGCCTGATTTTATCGGCAATGCCTTTACTGAACTGCGCCGCAATCATCAGTCCTTTGCCGCGTATTTGCTCGATAAAGCTATACTTTCGGGCCAGCGCCTTTAATTCCTCTACGAAGTATCCGCCCATCCTGCGCGAATTCTCTACGAGTTTTTCATTTGTGAGCGCATCCATTACCGCCAGACCTGCGGCGCATGCAAGAGGATTGCCTCCGAAAGTCGATCCATGGTCGCCCTTTTCAAATGCAGATGCCACAAAGTCCTTTGCGCATAAGGCCCCGATCGGGAATCCTCCTCCAAGCCCCTTGGCGAGTGTAAATATATCCGGTTCCACACCATAGTGTTCATAACCGAACATTTTACCCGTCCTTCCGAGACCGCACTGTACCTCGTCAAATATCAAAAGTATTCCTTTCTCGTCGCAGACCCTCCTGACTCCCCGGATGAATTCCTCAGAAGCCGGATTGACGCCGCTTTCTCCTTGTATCGGTTCAAGCATTACAGCGCAGGTATTATCGTTTATGGATTTTTCGAGCGCCGCCAGATCGTTGATGGGGACCTTCTGAAAACTCGGAGTCAGCGGGGAATACGGCTTCTGGTATTTTTCCTGGCCTGTTGCCGCCAAAGTGGCGAGCGTCCTCCCATGGAACGACCTTTCCAGCGTGATTATCTCGTATTTTTCATGAAACCCCTTTTTCCTGAAATAAATCCTCGCAAGCTTGATTGCACCTTCATTTGCCTCAGCTCCGCTGTTTGCAAAAAACACCTTGTCGGCGCATGACGCCTCGACAAGCGATTTGGCAAGTAAAGCCTGCTGCTTGATGTAGTAAAGACTGGAGCAATGGATGAACTTCGCGGCCTGCTCCCGGATGGCTTTCACAAGCTTTGGGTGCGAATGTCCGAGTATATTGACGGCAATGCCTCCGAGAAGGTCGTAATACATCCTCCCGCGGATGTCCCAAAGCTTCATGCCTTCACCACGCTCAAAGCAGACAGGTGTCCTGTCGCCGAAAGTATTCATATAATACTTTTTATCTATCTCTATGATCTGTTGTAATGAAATATCTTCCATGTTCCTATCTCCTGATTTCAAAATTTAGTTATCATTGTGCCTATCCCTTTATTCGTAAAAATCTCCAGCAATATGCAGTGAGGTATCCTGCCGTCGACTATGTGCGTCCTTCCCACGCCTCTTTCTATTGCCTCGACGCAACCAAGTACCTTTGGTATCATCCCGCCGGTTATTACTTTGTTTTTAATAAGTCCTCGCACCTCGGAAACGGTCAGGGCTGCCAGGATTCTGCCGTCTTCCCCCGAGGACTTAATGCCTTCCACATCCGTCAGCAGAATCAGCTTTTCGGCCTTCAGAGCGGCAGCTATCTCTCCCGCGACAGTATCGGCGTTGATATTGTAGCTCTGACCATCGGTTCCTACTCCGATCGGCGCGATTACGGGAATATATTCATCATCAGAAATATATTCCAGAAGCTTTGTGTTTATTTGAGTAATCCTGCCGACAAAACCGATATCTGTCTCCTTGCCGTCCACCATAGCCTTGTGGCGCTCGCACATTATGAGGCTGCCGTCGATTCCGGATAATCCGATGGCCTTCCCGCCCTTGTGGTTAAGCATGGATACGATCTCCTTGTTGGTCTTGCCCACAAGCACCATTTGCGCAATCTCCATGGTTGCGGCGTCGGTAATCCTCAATCCGTTTACGAATTCGCTTTTAATACCGAATTTGCCGAGGGCGCTGCTGATATCCGGTCCGCCGCCATGGACTACGATGGGTTTCATTCCGATATATTTAAGAAGAGTGATGTCTTCAATCACGGAATTCTTCAAGCCGTTATTGATCATGGCATTGCCACCGTATTTGATTACCACTGTCTTTCCCGACAGCTTTTGTATGTATGGCAGCGCTTCAACCAGTATTTCAGCCTTTTTTATAATACCTTCCATGGACTTCCTACTCCTTTTCAACTATTTATCAGATTATCAGATTATCAGATTATCAGATATATGTCCCTGCCGACTCAAGACCCGTGCTTTCAGGGAATCCGCACATAATATTCAAATCCTGGACGGCCTGACCGGCCGAGCCCTTCCCCAGATTATCAATGGCCGATAGTATGATAACCCTTCCGGTCCTTTCGTCGGCCACCGGAGATATGTCTGCGAAATTAGACCCGGCCACATGTTTTGTCTCCGGGGAGACGCCTTCGTTCATTATTCTGATGAAATATTCGTCTTTATAATGATTTATGTATAACTCGCGAAGTCCGGCTGTGTTTATCTTCTTTTTCAGGGACGCATAAGCGGTGCAGAGCATCCCCCTTTTCATCGGCGCAAGGTGAGGTGTGAAGGTGACGGTGATATCCCTGCCGGATATCGACCCCAATTCCTGCTCGATTTCGGATGTATGCCTGTGACAGGCGACCTTGTATGCCTTATAATTCTCATCGCATTCACAGAACTGGAATTGCAGTTCCGTGGCCCTGCCTGCCCCCGATACCCCGGAGACGGCATCAATGATTATGCTTTTTTCATCGATCAATCCGCTGGACAGCAGCGGCTTTAATCCAAGTATGCTGCATGTTGGATAACATCCGGGGTTTGCAACGATGGCTGCTTTCCTTATCTGCCTGCGATAGATCTCCGGTAACCCGTAAACCGAAAGGCCAATCAGGTCTGTCATCTCATGCCTGACTCCGTACCATTTCTCATAAACTGCCGCTGATTTGTAACGAAAGTCTGCGCTATGATCTATCACCCGTTTTCCGTTCCTGACGATTGGCGGTATTATATCTTTTGAAACGCCGTGCGGAAGGCATGTAATAATGATATCCGCTCCCTCTGTTATGTCCGGCGAGTCGATGCCGCAGCATTCCATTTCGACTATTCCTGCCAGGCTCGGATACACCTCGGAATAACGCTTTCCAATGAAACTCTGAGAAGCCAGAGCGGTAAGCTTTACAAAAGGGTGTCTGCATAACAGCCTTACTATTTCATAACCTACATAACCTGTAGCGCCTATGACCGCAACACTTACATCTTTCTTGCCTTTCATCTTTGCATGCCATCCTTTTTATATAATTTAATAATTATACACTCGAATGCATAATAATGCAATATTAATTTGACTATTTTTAGTATATTGTTAGTATAAAGTCCACAATTACCGGAGCTAATTTTGTTTAAAAATATACTGTCGCCGTTGTTGTATAAATGATAGAATCTTCTTATACATATTACTATATTCGTATTACCGTACAAATCTAATAGAGGAGGGAAAAAAATGGCAAGTGTAAGGTTGAAAAATGTTGAAAAGAAGTTTGAAGGCGGCGTTGTTGCCGTTAAGGATTTTACCCTGGATATCGAAGACAAGGAATTCGTTATTCTTGTCGGCCCCTCGGGATGTGGAAAGACCACCACTCTGAGGATGGTTGCGGGCCTTGAGGACGCTACGGCCGGTGAAATATATATCGGGGAAAAGTTTGTTAATGATGATCAGCCAAAAGACAGGGATATAGCGATGGTTTTCCAGAACTACGCGCTTTATCCTCATATGACGGTTTATGACAACATGGCTTTTGGATTGAAACTGAGGAAGACGCCAAAAGAAGAGATTAAGAGAAGGGTTACCGAAGCAGCCCGTATCCTTGAAATAGAGCATCTGCTTGACAGGAAGCCGAAGGCCCTGTCCGGAGGGCAAAGGCAGAGGGTTGCGCTTGGCCGCGCAATCGTACGCAGTCCCAAAGTGTTCCTGATGGATGAGCCTCTTTCGAACCTTGACGCCAAACTGAGGGCGCAGATGAGGATTGAGATCAGCAAGCTTCACCAGAAGCTCAATACTACCATCATCTATGTTACGCATGATCAGACCGAAGCCCTGACAATGGGTACCAAGATCGTTGTCATGAAAGACGGGCTTATACAGCAGGTGGATTCTCCGCAAGTGCTTTATGAAAACCCATGCAATATGTTTGTTGCCGGATTCATAGGGACTCCGCAGATCAATTTCATCAATGTCAGACTTGAAAAGCGCGGTGATGAGGATGTTTACGTCGTATTCGGACGAAACTCGCTCAAGCTTCCGGCGGCAAGCGCCAAAGCCGTCCTGAAGACCGACTATATCGGAAAAGAAGTGGTTATGGGCATAAGGCCTGAATGTATCCATGATGAAGAGATTTATATCAAAGCGGCAACCGACAATTTATTGGAAGCAAGAGTGGAAGTCATCGAAATGCTCGGTTCCGAAACACTGCTTTATGTATATGTCGACGATACTCCGCTGACGGCCAGGGTTGATCCGAGAAGCCATTCGAAAGCAAATGATGTAATCAAGATTGCCCTCGATATGCACAGGATACATCTGTTCGATAAAGAAACCGAGAAGGTAATCAACATATAATTTGATATTGCAATAATCAAAAAAATGAATAGTTGACTGCAAAAGGAGGATTTTCAAATATCCTCCTTTTTATTTAGGCGTGAAGTATGTGCTATAATATATTTAAATGTCGATTTTTATACATTGGGGGCACGGGTGTATTGGAGAAGAAATCCTTACAGAATTATATAAACCAGGTATTCAATGTTACCGGCATAAATACGGGAATACTTGACGCAAACGGTTGTTATATCGCTTGCGCCGGTATGTCTCCCCAAGAGAGCGTGCATCCCTGTGTTTCGGACGCGATTGCTTCAGGCGATGCCGTAACTGTCTGCAAAGGCACCACATTCCGTAAGGTATTCGACAAAGACGGCCTTGAATTTATACTCTTCATCGATTCCGCCGGCGAGGAGGCTTCAAAGTATCTTGAACTTATGGCCATCAGCATCTCCGGCTTCAGATCCGCGTATGACTTTAAAACAGGCAGGTCATGCCTGTTCAGAGATATCATCGAGGGGAGCGTATCACCCGGTGAGATGCAGATAGTGTCAAGAAACCTCAGGATATCATATAACACTCCAAGAGTGGCATACGTCGTCAGGACGCCGAAGACAAAGGACGCTTATCCTTATGAGGTGCTGGAAAGTATTTTCCCTAATAAGGCAAAAGATTGCGTTATTGTAATGAACGACAAGGAAACGGTGCTCATCAAAGAAATCAGATCAGTCAACGACCCGGGGGAAATTGAAAAATACGCCCATATTATCCTGGATACCCTGAAATCCGAACTCCTGATAAAAGTAAAGATCGGCGCGGGCAATCCCGCATCTGACCTCAAAGGCGTTGGCAAGTCATATAATGAAGCCAGGATGGCGTTGGAAATCGGCGGCATTTTCAATGAGATGTCGGATATTCACAGATACTCAAATCTGGGGATAGGCAGGCTTATTTATAACCTCCCACCCGAATTATGCAGGGTGTTCATCGAGGAGGCATTCAACCACGGAAAGCTTGATTCACTTGATGACGAGGCGATACTCACAGTGCAGAAATTCTTTGAGAACAACCTGAATATCAGCGAAACATCGAGAAAGCTTTACGTGCATCGGAATACCCTGGTCTACAGGCTGGACAGGATTCAGAAGATTACGGGACTCGACCTTAGGACATTTGAAGACGCCATGATATTCAAAGTATCGATGATGGTCAGGAATTACCTCAGTAAGGTTGATAATGCCGGTAATAAGTGATAGAATTTTGTCGTATTAGTTGATTTTATTTGTTTGGGGAACGAAATTGGTTGAATTTAGGAATGTGACAAAGAAATATAAAAATGGGACTGTAGCGCTTAATAACATTGATTTCCATATACCCAAAGGGGAGTTTGTGTTTATAGTCGGCTCAAGCGGCTCCGGCAAGACTACGATGGTCAAACTCATGCTGAAAGAGGAAAATCCGAGCGAGGGTGAGATATTAGTCAATAAATTTGTAGTGACCGACTTAAAAAGAAAGTCAGTCCCTTTGCTCAGAAGGAGCATAGGAGTAGTATTTCAGGATTTCAGATTGCTGCCGAACAAGACTGTATACGAAAATGTCGCTTTTGCAATGCAAATCGCGGAAGCCCTGCCAAGGGAAATCAGGCGGCAGGTACCGATGGCGCTTGCCCTTGTAGGTCTCAGCAGAAAATCGGCGCATTACCCCAGCCAGTTATCAGGCGGCGAACAGCAGAGAGCGGCGCTTGCCAGGGCTATAGTCAATAATCCTTCGCTTCTGATTGCGGACGAGCCTACGGGTAATCTCGATCCGGAAAACTCATGGGAGATAATGAGGCTTCTGACGGAAATCAATCAGCGCGGAACCACCGTAATGGTAGCCACACATGAAAAGAGCATTGTAAATGCGATGAGGAAAAGGGTCCTTGCGCTTGACCGGGGCGTCTTGATCAGGGACCAGGAAAAAGGTGCGTACGGGGATGAAGTTAAGAACAGTCAAGTATATTATTAAAGAAGGCTTTATCAATTCATACAAGAATAAATTGATGTCTTTGGCGTCTGTCAGCATTATCTCGGCATCACTTATAATCTTCGGTTTTTTCCTTCTTCTTGTTGAGAATCTTAATTACAATGCGGAATTTCTGAAGCAGCAGCCACAATTGCAGGTGTTTTGCAATCATGAACTTGACGAGAGCAATGTCTCCGGTATCAGGGACGCAATTGAAAAAACCGGAATGGTCCGTGAATACAAGATGGTATCCAAGGAAGAGGCCTTTGAGAAACTCAAAGATATGCTCGGCAAATCCCAGGATGTCCTTGAAGGGCTCGGAGATTCGGACTTCCTTGAGGTTTCGTTCACTGTGAAGTTGAAGGACCTGAGTGACAGCAGCCGATTTGCCGAATATATGATGGGCGTTGAAGGCGTTACCAATGTAACATATATAAAAGAGACAGTGGATATCATATTCAGGATAACGAACTGGCTGCAGGTGGCGAGCGGGATAATCATGAGCATCCTTCTGGTGATCTCGGTATTCATAATCGCCAACACTATTAAGCTGGCCTTATTTGCAAGACGTAAGGAAATAGGAATAATGAAGTATATTGGTTCAACGGATTGGTTCATACGCTGGCCTTTTATCATTGAAGGTGTTATAATTGGTATGGTCGGCGCAATTATTTCCTTCATCATTTCAGGTTATGCTTATAATACGCTGGCATTGCGGCTGCAAAGCGATGTGGCGTTTTCAATAAATAATATGATAAAATTAAGAGGCTTTGGCAGTCTCTGGCTGGAGATAATCGGTCTGTACATGGCGATTGGTGTTGCGGTGGGAGCCATAGGCAGTCTCATTTCCATACGGAGACACCTTAGGGTATGATATCAGGGAGGAACTGCATGAAAGTACGAATGAGAAAGATTATGATGCTGCTGCTTGCAGCGTCGCTGTCATTTACATCCATATGGTGTGTTCCTGCTGCAGCGGCAAATGAGCTTGATAAAGCAAAAGACAAAAAGCAGGATGTCGATAATCAGATAAAATCAAAAACCAGCGAGCAAAATAAAGCCATCAGTGACAAGAAAAAACTTGAGAGCGACATGAGCTGGGTCGTAAGCCAGAAGACAACCATCAATCAGCAATATGATAAGCTTCTTGATGAAATTGCCGTACTGGACGGTGAGATAGAAAAGCTTGATGTAAGCATCGCCGAAGCTGAAAAAGATTACGAGCATCAGAAGGAGCTGCTCAAAAAAAGGCTTCGCATACTGTATCAGACTTCAAACGAGACGATATTCGACCTGTTTATAAAGTCTAAAGATGTTGCCTCTTTTTTGCAGAAAGTCGAATTGATTTCATCTGTCTCCAGATATGACAAGCAGTTGATGGAGGCCATCGAGACTGCAAAAAAAGATATTGAGTATAAGAAAAGTCTGAGAGAGCAGGCCAAGAGATCTAAAAATGATTTGGCGGACGCCAAACTTAAAAAGCTGAATCAGCTTGAAGTATCAAGGGCTGACCTGGATAACGCTATACGCGCCAAAGCACAAAGGATTGCTGAAATTAGCAAACAGCTGGACGATCTGGAGAAAATGTCGCGTCAATTGGAAGCGGATATCAAGAGTCTGCAGTCCAAGATGAAGTACATAGGCGGCGATATGAAATGGCCTGTGCCAAGTTGCAACACTGTCGTTTCATATTTCGGCAACAGGCTCCATCCTATTTTGAAAACATACAGGATGCATACAGGTATCGATATCGACGCTAAACAAGGCGCTTCTATTGTTGCGGCGAATAGCGGCACGGTGATAATAGCGGAATGGCGCGGCGGGTATGGCAATGCGGTCATAATCGATCACGGAGGAGGCATAACCACCCTCTACGGCCATGCGAGCAAACTCCTCGTCAAGAAGGGGCAAAAGGTTACAAAGGGTCAGGTAATTGCCCTTGTAGGGAGCACCGGGCTTTCGACAGGCCCGCACCTGCACTTTGAAATAAGGAAGAACGGAGAGCCTGTCGATCCGCTGAAATTCGGCAAGTAAGTCATGCTGTCGTAATCAGTTCCATATACATAATATGAGCATATATTTATACTTGGCATTGGAGGAATCATTCCTTGGATAGAAAGAAGAGCCTGGTTATCGGAGCGGTACTCCTTGTGATAGGTACTGCCATAATTACGTTTCTCGTTTCGGTGTTCGTCGTATTCAATATTAATCAAAAGCCTTTCAGTATTAATTTCGATCCCGAAAAGGTCAGTAAGGGAAATATCCAGAAGTTCAATGAAGCCCGGGATATACTTGTAAATGATTTTTACGAGGAAGTCGATCAGAACGTCCTTGTGGAAGGCGCCATATCCGGAATGGCCGATTCGCTGAAAGATCCCTATACCGTTTATTTCACACCTGAGCAGATGAGGAAGCTCATGGAGACTTCTGAAAAATCCGAAGAGAATTATTCGGGGATCGGTGTGGCGATAACCCTGGATAATGACGGGGTGGTTACGGTAATCGAACCTTTCGAAGGTTCTCCGGCTATCAAGGCCGGGGTAAGACAGGGCGACAAGATCATCAGCGTGAACGGTCAGGACATCACCGCGCTCAAGGATGAGGACATGGTCGTCAAGATGATTAAAGGACCCGAGGGCACCAGTGTCAGGATCACCGTCTACAGGCCCTCCGAAGGACGATGGATAGATTTCGACATTATCCGCAAGACGATAAAATATGAGTACAATATCAGGAGTACTGTATTAAATGGTGATATAGGCTATATACGGATCATATCTTTTATGGACAACAACCTTTTCAGAATCTTCAACCAGCATCTGGATGAACTTTTATCAAAAAACATCAAGTCTTTGATCATCGATTTGAGGGATAATCCGGGCGGATCGCTCCAACAGGTCGTCTATATCGCCGATAGGCTGTTACCGCGCGGTTTGATCGTTTACACCGAAGACCGCAACAAAATAGTCGAGCAAAAGAATTCCGACGAAGTCGAGCTGAATCTTCCGATGGCGGTATTGATTAACGGCAATAGCGCGAGCGCTTCCGAGATACTTGCAGGCGCACTCAAGGATCATAAAAAAGCGATACTCATAGGCACAAAGACTTTTGGCAAAGGGATCGTCCAGGAATTGAAGTCACTTAACGACGGTTCCGGCTTAAAAGTTACGACTTCAAAATATTTCACTCCTTCAGGCGTCTGTATACAAGGCATCGGCATCAAGCCGGACATAGAAGTCGTGATGCCCGAAGAATTCAAGAACGTACCTGTCTCTCAGGTGCCGAAGGATAAGGACCCGCAGCTGATAAGGGCCGAAGAGACAGTCGGCGGCCATTAGGAGCATAATTGTCATATTATTCATGGAAAAAGGTTTTTTTGAAAAGGTATACGAACTGGTAAAAAAGATACCGGAAGGCCGGGTATTGACATATGGTATGGTGGCGCAGATGCTCGGATATCCGCGCAAGGCCCGGATAGTCGGATGGGCGCTTCATTCCAACCCATATAAGGGTATTGTGCCATGCCATCGGGTTGTTGACAGGAACGGCAACCTCAGCGGAGGTTTCGCATTCGGAGGACCCTGCGTCCAGCGTCGGCTGCTTGAGAATGAAGGAATCGTTTTCAAAAGTGACGGAAGCATAGACCTTGGAATATATTTATGGAAATAAAAAACCCCGGTTAATGAACCGGGGTAAGGTGTCGAAAGCTTTTACGCCTTTTTGACATTTGCAGCCTGCGGGCCCTTGTTACCGTCGACGACATCGAATTCAACTTCCATGCCTTCTTCCAGTGTCTTAAACCCGTCCATGTCAATCGCTGAAAAATGGACAAATACGTCGTTACCGCTTTCTCTCTGAATAAAGCCGTAGCCTTTTTCAGCGCTGAACCATTTTACCTTGCCTTTTTCCATTTACGTGCCAACCTCCTGATATATATCGATCCGGCTGTAATTGACTCATATTGTGTCTGCCAAATCACCATAAAGTTTATCACAGCGCTTTAACCGTGTCAACAGCCTTATTTTTTAGGCCATATGCGGTCGAAAAACGGGTTTTTTGCGGAGCAGCTCAAAGGAATCCCATAGATTGTCCTGACATCCGCGCCCAATATGTTCAATTCACGGGCTGCCATGCCCACGGTGTACATGACCCTGTTGTCCACCCTGTGATCCATCGCGACACTCAGCGCCGAGCCTATGGCTATCCCAAGGTCACCAGTGTTGAATACACAGGGTTGCCCCGGGAATTGCTTTTTTGCATCGCAATCTGCATTGCCGCACAGGCCGCAATACGTCAATCCTATAGGCTTGATCCTGGTGCCGATCAAAACGATTACCTCTGCGGCGAGGATATTGTCGGCATCCCTCAGGAAACCCTGCAGACCGCCGTTTGCTTGGGCTATACCGATCATCTTGTCGGACAGCTGCCTTATTTCATCACCATATACAGCGGCTGCGACGATATTATCGATGCCTCTGGCTTTAGGCGCGGTCCTTGCCGCTATCATCATCTTCTCCGCCACTTCCATCAGATTTTTACCGCGGTTTTGCCCTTCGAACACGATTCCCATATGCACCAGCCTTTCTATACTTTCGGTATTATATCACTTGACAAAGTGATGCCTCTAATGTAACATATTAATGCAGTTTCGGGCAAATACGCGGCCTGGTAGTTCAGTTGGTTAGAATGCCAGCCTGTCACGCTGGAGGTCGAGGGTTCGAGCCCCTTCCAGGTCGCCATTTCAAACAGACTGTCGCCCAGATAGCTCAGTTGGTAGAGCAGTGGACTGAAAATCCTCGTGTGGCTGGTTCGATTCCGGCTCTGGGCACCAGATGCGGGTTTAACTCAGCGGTAGAGTGTCACCTTGCCAAGGTGAAAGTCGCGAGTTCAAATCTCGTAACCCGCTCCAACAGGCCGACCTCTTTGTGGTCGGCCTTATTTGCAGAAATCGGTATTACCGTATTATGAGCCGGCGGGGTAGAACGATGGCCAGAAGGAAATCAAAGAAATCAAGCAAGTCGGGCAAATCACGTTTTTTTCTTGTAATAATTCTGGTGATAGCGGCAATAGGCGCCGCATACATCTTTTTCGGTGATGAAGTCAGGCAAGCCGTATCATCTGTTTTTGGGCAACTGGCCGGGTCGGACGATGCCGGCAGGAACAGTACGCTTCCTTCCGGTACGGGTGATGATACGGACAGCAAGAGCGGCGATGCGACCGGCAGCGGCACGGGCAGCGCCGAAGATACGGGATCAGGCGATATATCTGGTATTTCAGACATCACAAGATACTTACCCAAACCTTATATGAAATTTGTCATGTATAATAAGGGTTATGAAGGGATCGAGGAGAGGATTGAGGAGGTTACCGGAATAATACCGGATTATGCGATCGTCAGTGTGGTTGAAATGATACTTGATTCTGAGGTGCTTGTAGTCCACTTCAAACAAGAGCCGGAAGGGATCATATCCTTTATGGATGGCCCGGAGGGAAGAGAGTCGTTTTTATGGCTTCCGGCCGATCTGCGGAAGGGATACTCCTGGTCCGTTCAGGGTGTGGAATATAAGATACTTGATACTGCGGCTGTCTGTGACCTGGGTTTTACCATGCTTAATGATTGCATTGAGATTGAAACAAGCTACGCAGACGACGGAACGGTCTTTATTGAATATATCGCGCCCGGCTTTGGGCTGGTGCAGATAAAAGAAAAAAGTTCAAGCGAAAACATCATGTACCTGAAGAGTTTTTCGGCCATCGGCACAAAAGAGGCGAATGACCTCCTGGCGCGTTATGCTCCTGACGCTGTCGGTTCCGGAGCATCGCAGTGATTACTGCTTCCGATTGACATCACCCTTGGGTAACTGCTATACTATTATCACTCGTTCAGCACCTATTTTGCCGAAATGATATGGCGCCATAGCCAAGTGGTAAGGCAGAGGTCTGCAAAACCTTTACTCTCCAGTTCAAATCTGGATGGCGCCTCCAAAAAGATGAAAGTGACTTGAACATTGACTTGTAAGATGGTCGGGAGTTCAAGCCATTTTTCGTTTATTGCAGGCCTATACGCTTCCAGTCATCCAGTGTCATTTCATAATAGCAATATTCACCACTTATTTGCTCGCAATCCGGAACTGCCCTATATTTGGTTTCAATGTATCGCATTCCTGATTTCTGCATCACTTTTCCGCTTGCAGGATTGTCTTTATGTTCGCTGATAATTATATACCACTGATAGTTACAAAACCACCGACTCTATAGGGTTGACAAATAAACAAAAACTGCATATTATATACCCACGGAGGGTATATTGATGGAGAAAATAGTCATTATAGGCGGAGTGGCGGCAGGCGCTACAGCCGCAGCAAAAGCCAGAAGGCTTTCTTCGGAAGCTCAAATTACAATTCTTGAATCAGGACCGGATATCTCATTTGCAAACTGCGGACTTCCGTACTATATCGGAGGGGATATAAAAAACAGGTCAAAGCTTATACTTCAGAGTCCTGAAAGTTTTTACGACCAATACCGGACAAAAGTTCATATATATACAACCGCTACGTCGATAGACACAAAAAACAAAATCGTTTATGCAGTCGATTCACGAACAGGTGAGAACAAAAAATATGAATATACCAAGCTGATTCTGTCTCAGGGAGGGCGTCCAATTTCTCCGCCTATTCCCGGCGCAAAAAATAATCATGTTTTCCAGCTTTGGACTCTCGATGACATGGATAAGATCAGCTCATTTATTAAAAATGAAAAGCCAAAGACAGCAGTAGTTGCGGGCGGAGGATTTATTGGACTTGAAATGGCGGAGGCGCTGGTCAAGAGGGGAATAAAGGTTTGCGTGGTCGAGATGATGCCCCATGTGATGACAATCATGGATGCAGAGATAGCGGGCTTTATTCAGGAAGAAATGATAGCTTACGGAGTGAATATTCTGACAAATAAAGCGGTCAATGAAATTGGCAGAAATAGTGTAACCCTTAATGACGGGACCAAGGTTGAAGCAGATATGGTCCTGATGTCCATAGGTGTGCATCCTGTGCTTAAGCTTGCTAAAGAAGCAGGACTTGAAATTGGCGAGGCAGGAGGATTACTTGTTGATTCGACACTCAAAACCAGCGACGATAATATTTATGCAGCGGGCGATATAATTGAACTCGAGCACCGTGTCCATGGCAAAAAAGTGCGTATTCCCCTTGCCGGGCCCGCTAACCGCCAGGGGCGGATAGCAGCTGAAAATGCGCTTGGCGGAAGACATGAATACAAAGGATCGACAGGCACATCAATAATCCGGGTTTTTAAAGCGGTGGCAGGTATTACGGGACTCTCACTGAAAGGCGCCAGAGCGGCGGGCCTTAACGCGGATGCCGTGGTCGTTCATAAAGAGCACCATACCCCTTATTATCCGGGTGCGGAGGAGGTCACCGTCCTTGTGGTTTATGACCGTAATAGCGGAGTTGTGCTTGGCGGACAGACCGCAGGTTATGCAGGGGCCGATCGGAGACTGGATGTCATAGCTGCCGCGACGGCGGCCAAACTCACGGTTTCTGACCTTGCAGATATGGATTTTGCTTACTCTCCGCCTCTCGGAACGCCAAATGACGCCATTAATATGGCGGCATACGCGGCAGAGAACCGAATGTCAGGATACTCTCCAGCTTTGACGGTTGCAGAAACAGACGCTTATTTAGAAGGCAAAAACGCGCTCTGGATCGACGTCAGGGATGTGTTTGCGTTTGAGAAATCCCATGTGGAAGGGGCGGTTAATATGCCTCTCGAAATCCTCCCGTCAAGGCTGACCGGGATTCCGAAAGATAAGCTGATCTTCGTCTATGACAATACCGGAAAGAAAGGTCATCAGGCACTGCGTACTCTTGCAGGAAAAGGATTTACCAATGTTTTTAATGTA
>CAZCKQ010000013.1:0-15801 GCA_964499315.1 uncultured Eubacteriales bacterium
GAAACATTATTCGCTATTTGCATTCTCACTTTCGGCGATATCGTTTGCGCATAGAATTTCAACACGTCTTGGTTTGCGAAAAACGGATAGGGATTCGCATAGAAATTTGGATCATCGTATACCGGTTTATATACGGAGAACATAGCCCTGGCCTTTTTAGCTATGGCACCTTCTTCTGAATATTGTGACCACTTCAGCCATTGAAAAGAAGCCGCCTTGTTTTTCGCTGCCTTGGGTATGCTCAAAATCGTACCGCCCCAATATGTAGCTCCCTCGGGCGGAACCATGATCCCCCATCTCCCATTGCTGTCCTTATCATTTGCTTTAATGATCCAATCGACTGCCCAGGTAGGACCGGGATAGAAAATGTGTTCATTATCTACGTACGAAGCATACCAGTCCGGCGTCAACAACCCAATAATATCTGCTACGCCGGCAGATTGTATTTTTTGGGCCAGTGTAAAGGCTCTTCCATAAGCCGCGCGCAAATTCAGGGTATTTCCCTTGGTGATAGGTTCGCTGTTTTGCTCTGTCATAATTGCAAACGCGTCACTGACAGAGGGGAACAGGAATACCTTACCTCCGCTTTTCTCTTTGACTTCTATTCCTTTTGCAATCAGCGAATCCCATGTGGGGAACATCGCCGCAAGTTCATCAGGGTCATCTGTGCCGAAATACTCCAAGGCAAGCGGCCTTTTGTAAGCCAGGCCTGTCCAGGCTACGTCCATCCCGATGCCCATAAGCTTGCCGTCTTCATCTAATGACAGAGGCACGAGCGTATCCAGCATATCCGCCGTGTTAGCATTATACGGTGCTGCCGACAGGTCTTCGAAAATATTCTTGTCTTTGCTGAAGTATGAGGCGCGTCCCTTTCCGTCAAGACCTATCTGATCGGGTATATCTAATTTGGACGCTATAGCGATATTCAATTTTGTTGGAATGTCAGCCCACGCAACAACCTGAACATCAATTTTTATTCCGGGAAATTTCTTGTTAAACAATTCAATTTCTGGCTTCAGAATATCACCGGAACTCCCGTACCAGCAAACCACGGTGCAGTTATATTCCGGATCGTCAGGGTTGCTGGATAAGGCTTGTGTCGTGTCTTCAGGCGCTGTAGCCTCTGAAGTCGTGGTATTGTCTGTGACGTCAGTACCCCCTTTATTGCAGCCTGCCAAACCTACTGTAATCAACATAGATGCGATCAATAGAAGAGAAATGAGTGCTAAGGACCTTTTCATTTTTTTACCCCTTTCTGTAATTTATTTTATTGCTTTTAGAACTCTACGCTATTTATGTATTATTGTAATTAAGAACCTTATTAAAGTGTTTAATAAACTAATTATAGTATAAGCCTCAGTAATTGTCAATTACTGTTTTGCTCACTTGATTTCGGGCAGCAAATGGGTCGCTATAGCAGCCGTCGGAATCAGCATATCCTCTAAATGGGACGTCATGACGATCACGGTTTCCTTTTCTGGCAAGACGATGATGTATTGACCTGTATGACCGGCAGCGCGATAGCCGCCCATAACATTATGCCAAAAATGGTATCCATACCCAACATTCCAGTCCTGGACGCCTACAGGGTAATTCTGGTCTATATGCTTTGCTGTCGCTTCCCGCACATAGCTTTTGGGCAGAAGCTGTTGGCCTTCCCAAACGCCCTCTTGCAGATAGAGCTGACCTAAGCGCGTAAGGTCATACGCAGTCAAATGGAACCCGAATCCTCCAAACGGGACTCCTTGGTTACAGATATTCCAATGGGACCTACCAAAGCCCATCATTTTGAACAGGTTATCTTTAAGGTACTCATGGATACCCTCAGGGCGAATCCTGCTGAAAGCCGCGCTAAGAAGATATGTGCCGAGCGTATAGTAGTTAAATACGGTTCCTGGCTCGTGAATGACGGGTTGGGATAACGCAAATGTGAGAAGATCGCCTGCGATCAGATTGCTAAATATTTTTGACTCGTTATTTTCGAATCCTGAACTCATCGTCAACAGATGGCGCAGTGTTATCATCCTGTTAGCTTCACTGTCGCAAAGCCCGGCATGCTCCGGGAAGAAGTCATAGAGTTTGTCATCAAGCGACAGCAGGCCTTGTGATTGCGCGAGGCCGATGGCTGTTGAGGTAAAACTCTTACTGACCGAAAATACATCATGAAGGCGCTCAACCTCCCCGTCGCGAAAGTATTCCTCCCAGACCAACGAACCACGGCGCAGCATTAAAAAGCTATGCAACTCTAATCCGTGCTTCTCGCGAATGTCTGCGATAGTGCTGCAGATGGCGTCTGAAGAAACAGAAACATCCTCCGGCTTGACGATGGGATATGCATTTTTACGCATAAAAACTCCTCACTTAACTCCTCTGTATTTCTCTATCTCATCGACAAGAGCTACAATATTCTCAAACGGAAAACCATTGTCTATCTCAACGTAGATCCATGACCCACCGTTTTGCGGCTTAAATATTTTCATCATTTTATGAAATGTCTCACGAACCAGTTCGGGCGTACCATTTGTCATAACACCGGCACGGTCGATGTGCAACGCGACGGCCAGATCGAGATCATGGCAGGTATCGGACAGGGTTTGAAGATCATATACGGAAAGCTGAGGCCAGATGGAATCAACCCCGATTTCTTTCAAATCAGGAAGAATATCATATACATAGCCGCAGGAATGGAAATGAACCTTGATGCCCGCATCTTTAAAAGGCTTGATGAGTCTTTTAATGCGAGGCTTTATAAAATTTCTAAATGTCGCCTGAGAAATGATTAATGAATTCTGCGTACCATAATCATCCCCAAAGCCGACGGCATCAATATTCGCGTCAATCAGCATTTTTATATCCTGTTCATAATACTCAACTAACAGGTCCGCTAATGCATTTATTTCATCAGTGTCTTCGATGATGTCCATCAACACATCCTCAAATCGCCGGAGGGCTACAAGCCTTTCCAATATCGTAAACCAACCTACCTTACAGAAAAGTCCGGCCTCCTTGGCGGTTTTCACCCGGAGATTAGTAGCCTCAGTATTCCGGCCGCCATAAGCCGGATCAGGAAAGCGATAGTCTTTAAGTAATGAAATATCGTCGAGAGGACGTTTCAATGGGTGCCCTGCGACTTGAAAAATCCTGTATTCCCAAGTTACGCCCCACTCGTCCTCTTTAATAGAATGATAGCGTCCATCGGAATCGAAATCCGCCGGGTCAGGAACCGGTATCTGGATCTGGGACACATCCTCGAAATCGCCGGGTATCCTGGATAACTGCTCTTTAAGCCGCTCGCCGTGCTCATAAAGTCCACAACGGGAGGGATGAAGTTCCAGCGGTATTTTATCTGCAGAACGGAATTCATAAGCGGCTATTACTCTTTCCTTCGAGGTCATATACTCACTCCCTGCTTTAGAATACAGGTAATCACTTTGATAGATATCAAATACTACACATCTTAATTAAAGTATTTAATAATCTAATTATATACCTTACCCATTTGGTTGTCAACAAAATATGGTATCTATTTCTGCTCTCTTGCCATGAGTTTCTCAAACCTTCCGTAAGCCTCGCCCCATGCCTGTTTTTCAGAGGGCAGATACTCTTCGCAAGTAAATGAATTCCTTACTATTTGCCTTGCCTGCCGGATATCTGAAACCTCGCCAAGGGCAATGAGCTGACATGCGATATTCCCAATGGACGTTGCTTCTGTCGGTCCTGCAATCACAGGTCTTTGAATGGAATTTGCCGTAAACCTGCACAGCATGGTATTCTTGCAGCCTCCTCCAACCACATGCAGAATGGGCAGTTTATAGCCCAATATCATTTCAAGCCCGTCCAAGACGTGACGATACATCAACGCAAGGCTTTCCATAATACAACGTACAATTGCAGCCTTGCTTTCAGGCACCGTTTGTCCGGTTTTCCTGCAGTACTCACGAACCTTTTCAGGCATATTGCCGGGGCTATAGAACAAATCGTCGTCTGGATCGATAAAACAGGTAAAAGCCTTCTGACTTGATGCCAATTGCTCAAGCTCATCGAAGCTTAAATGCTCTCCATCCTTATCCCATGTCCGCTTGCACTCTTGATATATCCAGAGGCCCATAATATTTTTAAGAAGCTGGGTATTATTGAACCCACCCTCATTAGTGTAATTCAAGTTGTATGTGATATCGTTGATGACTGGCGCTTGAGACTCGACACCAAGAAGCGACCAAGTGCCACTACTCAGGAAAGCATATTTGTCAGCCCATGCAGGAACTGAAATAACAGCACTTCCGGTATCGTGCTCAGCAACTGCGATTACCGGAATCCTCCCAACGTTAAGTTCTTCACAGACACTATTTCTTATTTTGCCTGCAATGGAAGCTGTACTTATTATTTCTGTAAATATATTTTGTGGAATGCCGAATTTGCCAAGCAAATCCTTTGCCCAATCTCTGGCTATCGGGTTTATCATCTGAGAAGTGCTTGCAATCGTATATTCACTTGCACATTCCCCTGTTAAGAAATAATTGAGAAGATCAGGCACAAAAAGCATCTTTGTGGCAGATTCCAGCATATCCGGATCTTTTAGCTTTATAGAAAACAGTTGGTACAAGGTATTGAATTTAAGAAACTGTATGCCGGTCTTTTCGTAAATTTCACGTTTGGATACAATTTTCGAAGCAGCCTCGATCATTCCTTCATTTCTTTTGTCTCTATAATGCACGACGTTGCCAAGAAGCTCGCCGGACTTCCCTAAAAGCCCGAAATCCACCCCCCAAGTATCCACTCCGATGCTTGCTAAATGTAAATCATCAGTTTTCTCACACTCACTTATCCCTATTTTCATTTCATGGAAAAGTCTTAATATATCCCAATATAACGTATCCGCGACCATCACCGGATTATTGGCGAATCTGTGTATTTCATCAATAGCTAGTTTCCGTCCATCGTACGTCCCCAGCATGACTCGCCCGCTGCTGGCCCCGTAATCGGCCGCCGCCATTTTTAGCATATGTCTCCTCCTTTGCCTATGGCCGCATACGCCATTATTCGCTCATTCAAATCAGGGTATTTATCAATCGCCTTCTGTGAAAACATTGACTCGGCAATATCTTCGGATGCCGCCTTTTCATGCCCTATTAAAGCCCATGCTGAGTCGATGAGATTATTAAACGACGAATCCCTCAAAGACTCACACACAAAAGACTGCCTGGGCTGGTTTATATCTTCCCCGCTTATCTGAAACATGTCATATCTTTCGCAGTAAGCCTTGATCCGCTTAAGCTGCTCCGGCGCATTTCTCGACGGCATATAAGTTACAGCATTGAAGCCAATTTCCTTGATTGTCTCGAATAATAAATCCAGATACCCGTCTTCGAACTTTTGCGCTTGCTTGTCTCCCGTCACCGAGTTTTCGATATCGCCTAAATACGCGTAAGCAGCAATACAACCGATTTCACTGGCAAAGGCTGTAACTTCCCTCACATCGGGGCACTCATCTTCAGCATTCACATATATCATGCCTGTCATACCACTCTTAAGTACTCCGAGCAGATCATATAAGTAATTCTCATTGCTTGCATTCAGTAAATAACTCTCGATTCTTTTATTGATCACGATTTTCAAAGAATATTTAAGATAATCAACAAGCCTTTCCCCTTTGCCTACGCGACTCACCATTTTTCGTGAAAGGGCAAAAAGAATATGCCTCTCCGTTATAGAGCCGCCCTTGCCTATCATAGACAATGGCATTACGTCGTTCTCGAAGTCAAGGTTAATGCTGTATGACTTCATTATTTCGTTGATTTTTGCTATCATTTTAAGATTTCTTTTATTTCTTTCCCGTACAAGCGGCACAAAAAAGTCTTTTACAGCTTGAATCCTGGAATGAGGGATACCATGTAAAGCTATGTAAGCAATAGATTTCTGATCAGGGTTATTAATACTGCGACCTCTTATCGGAGTATTCGAAAAGTCAGCCCTGCACTCTGCTCCTATTGTGGTTGCTATACCGACGACTCTTCCAGCTTGGATGAATTCTTCGGCACCGCTTACAGAATCATGGTCCATTATTCCCGCAGTCGCAAGCCCGGAATTGTAAGCCATCCATATCGCCTTGGTTGGTGAATAAGGAGAGAAGGAATATGTAGTATGGATATGGTTGTTGATGTCATTTCCTGTAATAGGTCTTGTCAAAACGCCTTTTTTTATCCCATTGGCCAATTCTATGAGACTGTTCAGCCTTACCTCTGCATTAATATTGTTCAAGTTCCTGAAGTATTTGAGATATATTTCATTCACGGCAATCTCCAATATTTCACATTTGATTTATCAGCGCATTTCCTGGCCGCCGGTCACATTTACAGCTTGCCCCGTCATATAAGCTGCCTGATCGGATGCAAGAAACACAAGGACATTTGCAACATCTTCATACCGGCAACTCCTTTTCATCGGAACCTGATCCAGATATTTCCATCTTACCTGTTCTACCGTTAATCCAGAGTTTGCGGCATATTGGTTGAACAGACTGTTCTGCCCGTCAGTCCAAAGCGGCGAATCCAGAAGATTGCCCGGACATATGGCATTGACCCTTATGTTGAATTCAGCCAGTTCTAAAGCCAGGCTTTGAGTGAGGCCAATTCCCCCGAATTTTGCCGCTGAGTATGCGGAGTTTTTATACGACCCCTTTTTTCCGGATTTGCTGTTTATCTGAATGATGCTTCCTTTTTTATTCGGTATCATGACCTTTGCAGCAGCTCTGGCACAAATAAAATAACCGAGAAGATTTACATCCAGCATCTTTCTCCACTGTTCAACAGGAAACTCAATCACCGGTTTAGCAATTAGAATCGCTGCATTTGATACCAACAAGTCGAGTTTTCCAAACTCATCGATCGTTTTACTTATCATGTTATCTACCTGATTCTCATCAGTCACGTCCACCTGTACAGCCATGGCATTCTTCAGGCATCCGGCAACCTTTTCAGCCTTCGTGATATTTATATCCGCAACAACAACTCTGCACCCTTCCTCATCAAGTCTTATCGCCAGCGCTTCGCCCAGTCCCTGGGCCGCTCCTGTCAATATCACGACTTGTCCTTCGAGCGTGCCTGTCCTGCACATATCCATTTACCTCCATCCGGACGTTCTGTTTATTTTCACAGCTTCATATCATATGATCATAACATCGTTTTTTATTGCTTCTTCTTGCACTTCCTGAGGAAGCGCTTTTTCACACACCCAAATATCCACATTTTCCATATATCCATAAGTAAATTGGAGATTTTTATTTATCTTTCCTGTGTCAAGCAACATAATGACTTCCTTTGCCTTCTCTAATACTTTCTTCTTCAGTTCGCATTCATAAATGTTGGATACGGTAAAACCGCTCTCTATGGAAAAGCCAGACGCAGACATAAATGCCACATCGATATTTATCCTGTCAAGTTCGGAAAGTGCATTAGGTCCCGATATGGAAAGGGTATTCCTGTTTACCACACCCCCAAGAGTAACAACCTGGGTTGAAGTTTTTCTTATTAATTCAAGCGCAATATTAACCCCGCTTGTTACAAATGAAAAATTATCATCGGGCAGCGCCTTTGCCAGACACATGATAGTGCTCCCTGCATCAAAATATATTGACCGGCCTTTTTCAACAAGTTTAACGGCCTTTTCAGCAATTTTAATCTTGGCTTCCACTTTTTCCATAGCCCTTTTGGAATAAGCGTCCTCTTCACCATTGAACCCGGAAAGCTTTCTTATACACACAGCCCCTCCACACGTTCTTTTTACACGGCCTTCGATTTCAAGGCTTATCAAATCCCTCCTGAGCGTCATCATGGATACTTCCGGGAATACATCCTTCAATTCTTGCAGTCGTATTTCACCCTTATCCTCAACAAGCTTTAATATCTGCTGTTGTCTCTCGTTACCCATCCCAAACCTCCATATTTCCTTTTTTTCATGAGCATAACCTGCTATACTCCCATCCTGCTCCTTCGCAATTGCTCATTGGTGGTAAAGTTATGTTTTGCGGCATGACCTTTTAAGGGGATTATCCTTTCATGAACAGCATCGATTATCCAGTCGGGTTGCGGGAAAAAGTGCTCTTCCAGTTCGTATGCGGGAGTTATCCAATTTCTTGCACCTATGACGACAGGCGGGGCGTCAAGGTAATCAAAAGCCATCTCACTAATACCTTGCGCAATATCTTTAAGATGTGAGCCGCGTTCGCACGCATCACCAGCCAGAATGATCCTGCCTGTCTTCCTGACCGATTCCAATACCTTCTCGTAGTTGAATGGTACAAGAGATCTCGCATCGATGATCTCCGCTGATATGCCGTATCGCTCTTCCAGTGTTTTTGCGGCTTCAAGCGCGCAATACAGAGTTGCGCCAACTGTAAGGATCGTTATATCGCTACCCGGCTTTTTAATATCAGGCTCTCCTATGGGTATCTCGTAATATCCCTCCGGGACCCCTTCCGAATGGAACAACTCACCTACATCATATATCCGCTGACTTTCAAAATACACAACGGGGTCTGTTCCCATAAGAGCACTATTCATCAATCCTTTTGCATCATATGGCGTCGCAGGGTACACGACTTTCAGACCGGGTATATGCGCCACAAGCGACGTCCAATCCTGCGAGTGCTGCGCGCCGTATTTTGAACCGACCGATATTCTTAAAACCAGAGGCATCTTAAGCAATCCAGCGCTCATCGCCTGCCACTTGGCCATCTGATTGAAGACTTCGTCTCCTGCTCTGCCGAGGAAATCGCAATACATTAACTCAGCAATAACCCTTCCTCCAGCCAATGCATACCCAACGGCTGAGCCCACTATAGCGCCTTCCGAAATCGGCGTATTGAACAGTCTGTGGTAAGGAAGCGCTTCGGTCAATCCCCTGTATACCGCAAAAGCCCCACCCCAGTCCCTGTTTTCTTCTCCGTAAGCTATAAGGGTCGGGTCTGTATAAAATTTGTCCAATACTGCCTCGAAAATACCGTCCCTTAATTGGTACACCTTATTCTTGGATACAGGCTTTCCATCTATTTTGCCGAATCTTTCTTTTCTGCTTATTTGCTGCACCCTCGGATTATCCCGCTTGGGCATCAGAACTTCACATTCACGGTCATCCATTTTTTCGATCTTTCCATTTGAAAACATCAACTCTCCAATGGTATCAAGCTTCTTTACCATATCCATCCGCGGAGAAACACTGTCGTCTGCTGCGAGACTGCATACTTTGGAAATCAATTCGCCAGTATCATACAATATAGATTCAAAATCTTCAGCCCGCGCGATTTTTGCCGTTATCAACTTATCCCTATATCCGATGAGGGAATCGGTCTCCATCCAGGCGTCCAATTCTTCCTTTGTCCTGTAACTCGAAGCATCGGAAGGTGAATGCCCACTGAACCGGTATGTCAATGTATCCAATAATACCGGCCCGTTTTTTTCCTCAATGACCTTCCTTTTTCTCCTGATTGCGTCAATGACCGCAAGAGGGTTGTACCCATCGATCCTTTCGGCATGCATCTGCTCGGGATTGACTCCCGCACCCACCCTTGCCAGCATATCGTACCCCATTGTCTCACCGCATGTCTGCCCGCCCATACCATATTGGTTATTGAAGAAATTTAATATATAAGGCAATCCCCCATTGTATTCTCCTTCCCAAAGCTTTTTATACTGATCCATTGCAGCAAGGCACAAACCTTCCCATACAGGACCGCAGCCCATGGAAGCATCACCTATGTTTCCTATGACTATGCCTTTTTTCCTGTTTATCTTCTTGTACATGGCCGCACCGACCGAAATGTCGCCAGATCCTCCGACAATGGCATTGTTGGGGTAAATTCCGAAAGGAGTGAAGAAAGCGTGCATCGACCCTCCCAACCCCTTCTGGAGACCTGTTTCACGGGCAAATATTTCAGCCAAAGTTCCATAAACCAGAAAATCTATAGCTAGTTCCTTTACACTACCCTTATTTTTTTGCTTTCCTTCAACTACTTTAAGCGTAGCGCCGTTAAAGTAATTGCTCATAATATCTAAAAGTTCGTTGTCGGTCATTTTTTCAATAGCTGATAATCCTTTAGCAAGTATCTCGCCATGGCTTCGGTGAGATCCAAAGATGAAATCGTCTTTGTCAAGCAGAAAAGCCTGGCCGACAACCGAAGACTCCTGCCCGATCGACAAATGAGCGGGGCCGGGGTGGTTGTATCTGATTTTGTTGTATTCACCTGTGGTCTTAATTAAGTGCAGCATGGTTTCAAATTCCCTGATAATAGCCATATCCCTGTATATTCTCAGGAAATCCTCCCTGGTATAATTCCCCATCTCATCTTCAATGCTTTTATTATATTGATTGACAGGTATGTCATTAAACTTTATAAATCCGCTTTTCCTTATCACTTCCGGATCAATGAATTGACATTTCGGCATTTTTACCTGCGCTCCCCCGCATTAATTTTAGAGTGTGAACACTGCTTCCCTAATGATCTCTGAAATTGTAGGGTGAGGGAAGACAAGTTCTTTTATATCCTTCACCCTCATCTCTGTTTCTATCATCATCCCCGCACCGTAAATGATTTCTGACGAGTAGCTGCCTATCACATGGACACCTATCAGTCTCCTGCTATCTTTTTCCACAAGTACCTTGCATATGCCGTCTCCGCCTTCGTTTTCCGCAGCGTACCTGCCGCTGTACATCATGCTCAGAGAAGCGATATCATAACCGATCCCTTTAAGTTGTGCGGTTTCTTCAGTCTCTCCCACTCCGGCAACTTCCGGGTTGGTATAAATAACCGAAGGTATTGCGTCATATCTCATTCGATCCTTCCGGCCCATGATGTTGTTAACGCACACCTCGGCTTCACGGTAAGCCGTATGGGCAAGCATGGAACAACCGTTTACATCCCCTGCGGCATAAACCTCGGGGATATTCGTCCTGCAATATTCGTCAACTTTTATCCGGCCATTCTCCACCTCTATGCCTATAGCCTCCAAACCGAACCCTTCAACAGAAGGCTTCCGGCCAATACTCAACAGCACCTTGCCGCTTTCAATCGATAGCGTTTTACCGTTTGTTTCAAATACGACACTTCCGTTTTTTATCTCTGTCACCTTTGAATTTAAATTGAATCCTATACCTTTCTTAATATAATTTTTCATTAATATTCCGGAAATTTCGCGATCGGTATTACCTGCGATATGATCGAGCATTTCTATTACCGTAACTTTACTGCCGACCGAATTGAAGTATGACGCCATCTCCAGGCCGACAATCCCGCCGCCGACAATAACAAGTGAAGACGGGACGCTTTTGATGTCAAGGATCTCTCTGTTTGTTAAAATATATCCTTTTTCGATACCTTCCTTTACTCCCGGTATTTGCGGGACAACAGGAACAGAGCCTGTTGCTATGAGCAGTCTCCTTCCTGTGAAAATGTCTTCTCCTGCTTTTACCTCGTATCCTTCCGCGTTTCGTCCTTTGATCACGGCAAGTCCATTTATGACATTTACGTCGTTTTTTTTGAGCATATGTTTGATTCCATTTACCAGAGTGTTAACAACCATGTTTTTTCTTTCTATTGCCTTTTCATGATCAAACACAGCCCTTTCAACTGTAACGCCGTATTTTTGACCGAACCTTGCATAATCAAATATCCTGGCCGAATGTAAAAGCGCCTTTGAAGGTATGCATCCCTCGTTAAGACAAACCCCTCCGATAAAACGTTTTTCTATCATCAAGGTGACCAGTCCCTCATGTCCCGCTCTTTCAGCAGCGAGATATCCCGCCGGACCGGCTCCGATAACTATAAGGTCATATATCAATTGTTTGCGCCTCCTTGTACATTATTTGCAAATATAATGCTGAAATTTTCCAGGCTGTCCTTCAAATCCCTCAGGAATCTAGCCGCAGGAGCACCATCCACTGCTCTGTGGTCAAAAGTAAGCGACAGGTTCATGGACGGATAATTTATATACTCTTCCCCTTCTTTCCTTATTTTGTATTCAATAGTATTGACACCGAGTATTCCTGTCTGCGGCGGATTGAGCACAGGGGTAAACGATTCCACTCCAAGGCTCCCAAGATTTGTGACGGTAAAACTTCCGCCTTTTAGTGAGTCGGGGTTAACAGTCCCTTTCCGGCATTCGCCAGCAAGAAGCTTTATTTCTGCAGATATTTCATATAAAGTTTTTTCGTTTGCGTTGAATATCGTCGGTACAAATAAACCTCGGTCAGTATCGACCGCGACCCCCAAATGTACGTTGTTTAATAACAGCATACGGTCGTCCAGAAAGTATGCATTCAGTTCCCTGTGTTTTTCTAGTGCCCTTGATACGGCGTAAAGCATCATATCATTGAGCGTTACATCCAAACTGTCCTTTTCTTTGCCGGATTTGAGCCGCTTTCTGTAATTTAGCATATTCGTAACGTCAAATGACATATTGATTGTAAGCTGCGCCGAAGATGACAGCGAGTCATGCATTGCTTTTGCGATAGTCTTTCTTATATTGGTAAGTTTGACTTCAGTATACCCAGCCCTTGTATTTGCGCCACTATTTTCACTTTCCTGTACATGCGAAGAGCCTGTAAGATCATGTACGGTAATCCTTCCGCCCATGCCGGTACCATCGGGCAAATGGCTGATAGCTTCGGATACCGATCGTTCTTTCGCAGCGAAAGTAAATATTGGCCCATTACTTTTTAAATTAATAATGTCTTCTTCAATTATTCTGCCATCAGGTCCGGTGCCCACAGCATACCTGATATCGATGCACGATCTTTCGGCCAAGGTTTTTGCCCTTGGAGATATTTTAATTTTTCCGTCATCAGCAGGAACCGCATCCACACTTTCCTGGCGCTTTGCTTCGGGCAGGAATCTTTCTATGCTTTCACCTATTTGGCCTATTACGCATACATTAGTCAAAACCGGCACATCTTCACCTTCGTCAAAAAAGACCTCAAGCAGCGTGCCTTCTGTCTTGGATTCTTCGTCAAAAGAAGCTTTATCGGTTTCGAAGGAAAAAAGCACATCCCCTTCATTAACCTCATCGCCCTTTTGCTTATGCCACTTAGAAATTACACAGCTTTCAACCGATTGACCCTGACGGGGCATAATAACTGGCACAGCCATGACCGGCCTCCTATGTAATCATTGTTCTGCGAAATGATAAAAAATCTCTAATTATGTTACATATTATCACTGCCGTGCTATAATGTCAACAAATTTATTGAGCAATAATAACGAATTTATTTAGATATTTCTTGCATTTGAAAGGAGATATTTTTCGGCTTCTTCCGACCAGAGACCATGATGTTTGGCAGTTATCTCAGCTAATCCCGCAAATAGGCTACTATCCTTTTCTTTTTCCATTGCTTTCTTTATAAAATCCTCTATAGCGGTCAATTCCATCGAAATGTTCGTATAGATCAGCTTTTTCCCGCCCGGTATTTTCGGGAGGTTCAAGGTAGCATTTATAACACTGTCAAGCCCTCCAATATGCGTTATCATCGGAGAAGGGTCGATCAATCCCTCTGCCATCATAAGGAGCGATTCCTTCATGTCGTCGGTGTTGCCTCCGCTGGTTCCCACTATATGTGTTGAGTTATAGTGTACATTATAAAAATTGAATTCCGCCCTGAATTCATTGTTTGTCGGTCCCGCGAAGAAATTAAGACACCCGTCCTTATTGAGAATACGATCCCCTTGCTCAACCACCGATTTTACCGGCGCATATACGAACACATCATCGTACCCTCTTCCGTCGGTCAGATTTATTAGGTACTCTTCAGGTTTTTCCAATGTCGATATATTTACATATTTTAACTCGACTCCATTTCTCTTGGCTTCTTCAACTGAATATACCGATTCCGCTCTTGCAAGTCTTTCCTCGTCAATATCCGTAACAACAAGCAGACCCGGTTTCCTGCTGCAGTGCACTGCGTAATCCACAGCTCCCATGCCCATTGGCCCTGCACCTGCAAGCAGTGCCATATTCCCACCTTGTACGATGCCCATGCTGTGTATATAACTTCCGCCGACAGTATGGTAATTTGCATGGAATGCGCCTATAATACAAGAGATTGGCTCCGCCAGCGACCCGTAAAAATACGCGCTGCCCTCATAATTGAGTAGACAGCCGTGCTCTATGACGGTATTGGGAATTATGATATAGGTAGCATCTCCTCCGATAAGACTAAACGAATATCCGGGCGCGGCATAAGGATCGTGCTTCTGATTTAAAGCGGGCTGAATGGAAAACTTGTCCCCCATTTTGAACCTGTCCTTCCATTTATCACCCACTTCGACTATTTCCCCGCAAAATTCATGACCTATTATAGTTGGGTTTACGGCTATATCATCCGGCACTCTCTTGTGCTCAGGTCCCTGTATCGCTGCTTTGTACGACGACATGCAGATACTGTCCGATACGACTCTGGAAGTATCTCATTATCTTTGATTGGTGGCAGTTCAAATTCTTCCAGCCTTAAATCGTTTTTCCCATATATTCTTACAGCTTTTGTCTTCATATTCGTCATCCTCCAAGGATATGGATTCGGGTTATCCGCTGTCAAGTAAGCGGTTCGACGACAGGCATCGTTGATCCGCCGAATGGGATAATTACGGTGCTGCTCCGGGGACCGGCCGATTCAAAGGCATGATCGTATGCATCCTGTAAGTTGTCAAATGGTCTCATGAACATCTTCTCCACTTTATCGGAGGACATCCCGGACACAAGAAAAATACGGCACTTTTCAGCGACCATGGCGATAGCGGCGGCCTTATGACCACCCAGTTCAAAATTGCGTTTAATCTCTGATATGATCATATCCGGCGCGGTAAAATCGTTGAACCATCTTTCGAATACCTTCTCACCATAACCTTCGGCGCATTCGGCGGCAAGTATTATCATCCCGCCGTTCCGCACGGCGGTTTTGGCATTGTCCAGGGCTTTCTGCGCCTGATAGATATTAATATCCTTTGGGTAACCCCCCGCCGAAACGACTACGATATCCGCAGGGCGATCAAGCGGGACCTGATATATCGAATCAAGGAATTTGCAACCCTGTCTGTGCGCATCTATGCAATGCCCTGCAAACGCCCTGAGGATGCGTTTCTTTTCATCCAGCACCACATTAACGATGAAATCGACAGGAAGGAATTTCGCAACTTCTTCTATATCGACTCTTACAGGATTATCCGAGATTCTGCCGGCGCAGGCGTTATCATCTATCATCATGCTATGATTGGATTGTATCGCAGGTCTGGTGGAGACGCCCGGCATTATCGCCTTCAGGCCGCCGCTGTAACCGGCGAAATAATGATATTCTATGTTGCCGATGCAGATCCTCCTGTCTGCCGAAGCGACAGGACTGAATATGTCGACCGGCGTGCCGGCGGATGTCTTTCCAAGCGAGACGGTATCGGACGGATCGCTGTCTATACACATGTACTTATTGAAAACATCTTCACCGACAAGGTATATTTTCTCTTCATCGGTATGTTTCCTGTGATTTCCCAGCGCAAAGACGATTATAATATCTTCGGACGCGACGCCTGCTTCACTGAGTTCATCCAGCAGAGGCGGGAGGATCAGTTTCGAAGGCACAGGTCTGGTGATGTCGCTGGTTATAATGGCTATCTTTTCGCCCTGTTTTACGATATCTTTAAGCCTTTTGGTCCCTATGGGCGCGGCGAGCGCCTTGCGGATATCATCTAGGGCCAAAGGTGCGTAAGTGTCTGATTTGTATTTGTTAGGTCTGAGTACGGCCAGTATGTTTTTGTCATCGGCTTCC
>CAZCKQ010000014.1:0-15693 GCA_964499315.1 uncultured Eubacteriales bacterium
CCATAGACGGCAGGATCCTGGTCAAGATCCCGCCCGGCGTGCAGACCGGCAGCAGGATCAGGGTGGCCGGCAAAGGCTACGCCGACAGGAAAGGCAAACGGGGGGACCTGTTTATAAAGGTAAGGATTGTGAACCCTCCGTCGCTTTCGAAAGAAGAGCGCGAATTGTATGAAAGGCTCAAATCCGTATCGGGATTCAAGCCGGCAAGTTAGTGCAAGGCAAGTTGAGTTATAGGATAAAAGGAGTGATCATAAATGGATATGGACAGGTTGACTGAAAAAGCCCAGCAGGCGTTATCGGCTTCACAGGAAATAGCGTTGAGATCGGGCCAGCAGCAGGTCGACGGGGAGCATCTGCACCTGGCTTTGATGACGCAGGAAGAAGGCCTGATACCAAGGCTGATAAGTTTTATGGGCGAAAATCCGGAAATCATCACAAATGACGTCAGGCGCGAAGTCGAAAAGATACCGGGGGTATATGGTAATTCGGCTTCGATGTACGTGACCAGAAGGTTCAATGAAATATTGCTGCATGCCGAGGATGAGGCCAAAAAGTTTAAAGACGAGTTTATCAGCGTTGAACATATATACCTGGCGCTTTTAAGAGAAAGGAACACCCCTTCGGAGGCGATCTTCAAGCGGTATGGCATCACGCGCGAGAAGTTCCTGGCGGCGTTGGGCAAGGTCAGGAGCAATCAGCGGATAACATCGAAAAATCCGGAAGAGACATACGAGGCGCTCGCCAAATTCGGCAGGGACCTCGTCGAACTTGCGCGCAAAGGTAAGCTTGATCCCGTCATCGGAAGGGATTCCGAGATAAGGCGCGTCATCAGGATATTGTCAAGAAGGACCAAGAACAACCCCGTGCTCATAGGCGAACCGGGCGTCGGCAAAACAGCCGTCGTTGAAGGTCTGGCGCAGCGCATACTCAAGGGCGACGTGCCTGAAGGCCTGAAGGATAAAACAGTATACGCGCTCGATATGGGTTCGCTGATCGCCGGAGCAAAGTACAGAGGGGAATTTGAGGAGCGGCTCAAGGCCGTGCTCAATGAGATCGAAAAATCGCAGGGGAAGATATTGCTTTTTATAGATGAACTGCATAATATCGTTGGGGCCGGCAAGGCGGAAGGCGCCATCGACGCCGGCAATATACTTAAGCCCATGCTTGCCCGCGGCGAACTCCACTGCATCGGCGCGACGACGCTGGATGAATACAGGAAGTATATCGAGAAGGACGCGGCGCTCGAGCGCAGGTTCCAGCCGGTGATGATAGAGCAGCCGACCGTCGAGGATACCATCTCCATTTTGAGGGGCCTCAAGGAGCGTTTTGAGATACACCACGGCGTCAGGATTACGGATAACGCCCTTATAGCGTCCGCAGTGCTTTCCAACAGGTATATAACCGACAGGTTCCTTCCCGACAAGGCCATCGACCTGATGGACGAGGCCGCCTCCATGATAAGGACCGAGATAGACAGCATGCCTTCCGAGCTCGATGAGATCAGCAGAAGGATACTTCAGCTCGAGATAGAGCGGCAGGCGCTGAAGAAGGAAGACGACAGGCACTCGATCGAGCGTCTGGGGCTGATCGAGAAGGAGCTATCCGACCTCAAGGCCAAAGCCGATACAATGAAGGCGCAATGGGAACTTGAAAAGGAAGACATAGCAAAGGCCAAGCAGGCCAGGGAGCAGATCGAGGAAGTCAAGCGGCAGATCGAGGAGGCCGAGCGCGAATATGACCTCAACGAGCTGGCCAGGCTGAAGCACGGCAAGCTGCCCGAGCTTCAGAAGCTGGTCGAAGAGCAGAAGATCAAGCAGCAGGCGACAGAGGACGGCAGGCTTTTGAAGGAAGAGGTCACGGAGGAGGAGATTGCCGAGATCGTATCCAAATGGACCGGCATACCCGTCACTCGCCTTGTCGAGAATGAGAGGGAAAAGCTGCTCAACCTCGAAGAGCTGCTGCACAAGCGCGTCATCGGTCAGGACGAAGCCGTTTCGGCGGTCTCGGACGCCGTGCTGAGGGCGCGGTCGGGTTTAAAAGACCCCGGGAAGCCGATAGGGTCGTTCATTTTCCTCGGGCCGACGGGCGTAGGCAAGACCGAGCTTGCGAAGGCATTGTCCGAGGCCTTGTTCGACAGCGAAGACAATATGGTGCGAATAGATATGAGTGAATACCAGGAAAAGCATACGGTGGCGAGGCTCATAGGCGCGCCTCCGGGATATGTCGGCTACGAAGAGGGGGGCCAGCTGACTGAAGCGGTCCGCAGAAAACCATATTGCGTTATACTCTTCGATGAGATTGAAAAGGCCCACCAGGAGGTGTTCAACGTCCTGCTGCAGCTTCTCGACGACGGCAGGCTGACCGACAGCCAGGGTCGCACCGTCAACTTCAAAAATACCGTTGTCATAATGACTTCGAACATGGGCAGCCATTACCTGCTCGAAGGCATCGGCGAACACGGGGAAATCAGCGCTAACGCCAAGGATCTGGTTATGAGCGAGATGAGAAGGAATTTCAAACCGGAATTCCTCAACAGGATCGATGAGATAGTCATGTTCAAGCCGCTGTCAAAGGATGAGATCATCAAGATAATAGGGCTGGCGCTTGCGGATATCCGCAAGAGGCTCAGCGACAGGCAGATCGGGCTTGATGTGTCCGAGAAGGCCATGTCGTTCATCGCCGATACGGCGTACTCGCCCGTGTACGGCGCGCGCCCTGTCAAGAGGTATCTGCAGAAGCATGTCGAGACCGAAATAGGCAAGATGATGATAAAAGGCGCAGTCAACGACGGCGACCGCATCCAGGTCGACGCCGGTGCCGAAGCCGGGGCTCAAGCCGGGGCCGACGGTGTAGATGGCCTCGTTATAAAGGCAGCCGCCGGATAATTACCGTGTTGGCAGCTCTCCACAATCGAGCAGAACAATCTTCAGAAACTCATGAAGAGAGAAATCTGGATTTCGATAGCATTCTATTGACCCTAACATAAAGCAATCGGATTTTAGTTTTTTGGCTCTGATTTGTTCTGCTCGCCTAATGGCATTTCTTATATCATCCAAAGTAATCTGCATTAATATTCTTTCAATAATGGCTTTTTCTTTTATATCTGCCTCATTACCCAGACCATATATTTTACGCACCACGGTGAGGTAAGCGTCATTGGAGGTAACCGGTCTATTAAAATCCACTTTGTGAAGGATAAGCCAAAGGTCAAAGTTTACATTACTGTATGCATGATAAACGTTTTTACCTCTGTGTTTCTGGTTTTCTTTCTGAAGCTGTTCACATGTAGTAATTTTTTTCTTAAACTCTGCATCATTAAAATCATAATCAAAAAGAGCAGCGTTGTCATATTCAGTATAGTTTTTCTTAAGCCTTTCTATCGAACCCTGTATGGTGTTAAAGGTTACCACACGCTCTGTCGGTTTCTTTAGCAGAAATGCAATATGCTTCAGGTACATTTCTTCCTGCTGACCGTCACAAACGCAGAAATATGACCGACGATACATTTATTCTACCTCCTGTGCGTCCTTTAAAAAGAGCTTAGAGAAGTCTATATACGGAAGTGCGCTGTATTTCCCTTTGAAATAATTTAATAGAAAGTTATGGTCGTTTCTTACATCAGTTGAACCAAAATCAGCTAAGGAATAAATAATACTTTCAAAGGTATCTTTATCTTTTTCCACAAATTTTATCTGGTCGCGGCGGAATATCTTATTACTTAAATATATTGGATTATGTGTCGTGAATACAAGCTGAGCTCCCTTTTTATTTTTAGATTGATCGTTGAAAAGAGCAATAATGCCTTTTATTAATTCCGGATGAATTGCAGCATCAAATTCATCCAATACGAAAACGCCGCCACTCATAAACAGTATCTCAAAAGGTATTGCAAAGTCCAGCAACTTTATGGTTCCTCTCGACTCCATTAGTTCAGCGGGAATTAAAATATCCTGGCCCCCCGACTTGTAGACAGAGAAAAGCTTCATATTTGCTGAATGCTCATCCTCGGATTTCTGAGATTTAAATAAAATCCGCTGAGGGCCGAAATCTGCATTTTTTACGAAGCTATCCAATATTTCGTTCCACAAAACAAAATCCTGTTGCGGCATCTCAGATGCAGAAAATGTAAGGTTAAGTTTTTTTAGAGTAAAATCACTTACAACAACCAATTTATTTTTGAAAAAATCAATCACATCGTCTGCAATTTTACTGCTTATGACGGTCTTAAATGCATGTGTCAAAAACAACTCAGCGGGGTCAAGGTTTTGATTGATTTTGTTTTCGAATTCTTTTAGCAATTTTTCATTATACCTAATCAGAGAAAGCACATTTTTATCCCGATTTACGGCAATATACTGTGAGCTGCGTTCAAAAATTTGAAGCAATTTTTTTCCCTTATTTATCCAAAGCTGTTCCGATACAATCTGCCTTTTATCCTTTTTAAAAAGATTTGCCATAACTTTAAAAGAATAAAGAAACCGACGGCTTTCGTTCGTAAATTCAACTTGAAACAGTATCGGCTCTTGCTGTGGACCATAAGCAAAGGGGTATAATTCCATATTGTTCAAATCCGAGGATGAAGACTCTACGGAACCCTGCAGAACTATTTCCCTCATTAGCGCTAAGGACATTATAATATTAGACTTGCCACTCGCATTTGCACCATATATGACAGCGGATGGAAGAATCCGCAATCCGGATTCTCTGATAAGATTTTCATCGTAAGTGTGCTGTGCTCCTGCTCTCATGTCCAGCTGCGACTTACTTCTGAAAGAGCGGAAGTTTTCAAAACTATAATTTATTAGCATACGACAGCTCCCCTACAGTTTGCGTATAATATCACAAAGTATATATGAATTATACCCAATATTAATGCATATTACAATCTCTTTACGGAAATATCTCAATTAACATTAATGTTTGCATCGTCTGAGCTTTTGTGAGACTGGTGCCATTATTGTGTAAATTGCATATGAGTATTGATATAATATAGTTAAAATTTAACAGAACGGGCGGCGCTGATTTTGGATGAAAGGTGGTACTTCACAATGACCGAACTGCAAAAAGTGAGCGAGGAAACCATGCGTTTTATGCGCGGGAAGTATGCTCTCGATGAGGTGCCCGGCAAATACTACGGAATAGATTGCTTGAAGTTCCGACAAGGTAAGAAAACAATCCTGTCTGTCAACATACACGAAGACCGCTATGATTTTCAAGTGATATTCGGCAAAGCCGAGCGTGAGAAATTCGAGACTCGGCGCGATGAGTTTCCGCAGAAGATACAGGACATCTATGACAACAGCAAGACCTATCACGACGGCAAGTGGATGTTAATTCCCGTGGAAGATTTGGAAACCTTGGAAGCGGTCAAGGGGCTGATATTGATCAAGAAAAAACCTAACCGCAAACCGTTTCCAAAAGAACAGGCTATTTACGGCGGCTGCGGCCACCGCTGCGACCTGTGCGTACACTATACAGGTGAAACAATCAGTGATGAGTTCCGCAAGGAGCTGCAGGAACGAGTCAGGCGCGTATTTGGTGTGAGTCCTGATGAGGAATTCCCGCCCTGTGATGGCTGTTGTAATGGAGGGATAGGCGCCAAATTTGATTGTTATCAGATGAAATGTGCGAAAGACAAGGGTACAGTGCGGTGTATGGATTGCGCAGAGTATGACTGCGGTAAAGCGACAGCTGGCTGGAAACCGACTATTGAGGCGCGGAGCATATTTGCCGGTGATGTAACCTGGGCGATTCTGCCTTATGTTGCCAGGCAATACGGTAATTAAACGAGTAATTGAACGCAAGAGAAGGTTGACGCATTGTATCGCGCTCTTATCCTGGTTCGACGCTGCTTTGCGGCGCCATCTTTTTAATCACAGGCTTTTTCCAGTGGCCTGAAAAGTAGTAGGCGAGGCTTATGCACATGATGACAAAATAGCTTGCCACGATGGCGACCCAGATGCCTTTTATCCCGATCCCGGTCTTTGACAGTACGGCGGACAGCGGGACGCGGACAGCCCATAATCCCAGCAATGAAAAGACCATTGTGATGAAGGTGTGCCCTGAACCATTGATTATTCCATTAGTTGCGAACATTATGGCAAAGAATATATACGTGCCCCCGACTATCCGGAGGTAACCGATCCCGATATCCAGCACAGGCTGCTCATGCACGAACATCGAAAGCAGGACCCGCGGGAAGAGGAACGCTATTGCCGATATCGTAAGCGTTATTGCCGTCGTCATTATGATGCTCCATTTGAATATCTCTTTGACCCTTTCAGGCTTTTTGGCGCCGAGGTTCTGCCCCGTAAGCGCGGATGAAGCCATGCTTATGGATAGCGCGGGCATGAAGGCGACGGCGTCTATCCTGCCTGCGGCTCCGAACGCATCCAGCGCGTGGGCCCCGAAAGCGTTGACGAAGGACGTTATAAAGGCGCTGCCGATAGAGACCAGCGATTGCTGAATTATCGACGGGAATCCGATTTTAAAGGTGAGGGCGGTCAAGCCGGCATCAAGTATGAATTTCTTCGGATTGATCGATATAATCGGGTTTTTGCGGTTCAGGTAGATGATTGCGATGGTCAATGCGACAGACTGCGCGATGATTGACGCGTATGCCGCGCCGTTGAGCCCGAGTTTGGGGAAAGGCCCGATACCGATGATAAGCAGCGGGTCGAGTAAGGCGTTGATACTTACGCCTATAGCCATGAATATCAATGGGGTCCTGGTGTCTCCTATGCCTCTGAGGATAGATGCTATCAGAAACATGAAGTACATGAAGATAAAACCGGCGAGCGTAATCTTGAGATAACCCGACGCCAATGAGAATATCGATTCCGGCGTACCCATGAGCCTCAGCAGGGTATCGGCGGTCAATACGCCCGTGATGGTTAGCAGTACTCCGAGGATGGCTGTTATGCTGAAGGAATTGTTGACGATCCTTTCAACGGATTTGTAATCCTTTGCGCCATAATACTGCGAGACTAATATCGTCGTCGCCATCGTTGCGCCCGCGGAAACCGCTATAAGTATGAAGACGATGGGGAAGCTGACGGCGGTAGCGCCGACCGCATCCGAACCGACGGTGTTGCCTACCCATATGGTGTTGACAATGCTGTAGCCTGTCTGCAGCAAGTTGCCGATGAGCATCGGTATCGAGAAATTCAACAGATGCCCCGGAATGCTTCCGACCGTCATGTCACGGCCGAAATTACTATTTTGTTTCATATCCACGCCCCAATTTTACTGTCTAATCACAATTTAAAATCTAGAATTTGACCTGCGGCGTCTGCTGTTCGCTCTCGTCAATGCGGAAGTACGGCTCTTCCCTGAAGCCTGCCATACTCGCTAAAAGACTGGTCGGAAACATCATGACCGAGTTGTTATAGTCCATGACCACGTCATTATAGAATTGCCTGGCAAAACTGATCTTATCTTCGGTTTTGGACAATTCCGCCTGCATCTCGAGGAAATTGACATTGGCCTTGAGATCGGGGTATGCCTCTGCCACTGCGAAAAGCCTTCCAAGGGCCTGCGTCAGTTCGCCGTTTGCCTGCATCATGTCGCCGGGCGTTTTGGCGTCGAGGTATCTCGTCCTCGCAGCCGTCACTTCGTCGAATGTGCCGCGTTCATGCGCAGCATATCCTTTCACCGTCTCCATGAGGTTAGGTATCAGGTCGAATCTCCTCTTGATCTGGACGTCGATCTGGCTCCATGAATTCCTGACCCTGTTGCGTTTGCCCACCAGCGAATTATACAGCAATATCCCGATGATGACGAGTACGCCCAGTACGATCAATACGATTTCCATCAATAACACCTCCATGCCAAATATCTATGTCCCAATATCTACGTGCCAAATTACTGCTAAAAAGCACCGCCTCCGCCGCGGCCGCCACCGCCTCCGGAACTGCCTCCGCTGAATCCACCGCCGCCTCCGGTACCGGAAGACCTGGAAGAACTCGCTATCTGCGACGCCGTGATGACTGCGCTCTCAACCGTCTTCACGGTGTTGTCCATCATACGGTTCAGACCTGCGAAATGGCCGTACATACCGCCGTAAAGGAATGTGAGGCCCGTATGGTTCAGGTCTTCATCCCTGAATACCAGTGGCAGCTGCCTTATCACTTCATGCGCCACACCCAGCGATATGGCATACACGAGATAATGCTCCCATATTATGATTGACGGTATCGAGGCCCTTTCAAGGTTGCTGAAATCCTCAAGGAATCGTTTGAAGGCATGCCACATGGCATGTTGCTCGTTGCCATATTTAGTCCTTCTGTTTATCCTGGCCGAAAAAATGAGCAGTATAATGCCCTGAATTATCACCACTGCGGCGATTGCCGTATACATCATCGTGACGAGAAGCAGACCCACGATGAGCCATGCCGCTCCGAGGAGGGACCCTGTCAGCCTCCCTTTTTTGCTGGTGGGATCGAAGAATCCCAATTTTTTGGCGTCGTTGCGTACGCTCCTTACCCATGCGTCATAATTGGATTTGAACAGCAGCGCGTTGCTCCTGCTGTAACGGGCGTACTCCCTGATCTCCTCGAGCGACACCGACTGGCCGTTCCCGATCCTTCCCAGAAGCCATGCCGTGAGGTATACCTCATGGGATTTCATATCATCCACCGGCGGCTGGTCGGTTTGGCCGGGCTGATCGGTTTGGCCTGGATGGCCAAGCTGGCTAGGCTGACCAGGCTGACCGGGCTGTTGGTTGTTTCTCGATATTGTATATTCTACAACCTCCTTACCCCCGAAAAGGCCTTGCTTGTATGTCTTTTGGGTTGTAAGGATAAGGTGTCTTCTTCTTATAAGGTCCATAAGAGTGGCCATGATATCTCTCGGCGCCACATTGCCGAACGTCATCAGGACGCTCATTTCAGCCGGGCTGTATGTGACAGGGAGTTCCCTGTAATACTTGGCTTCGAATCCATGCTTAAGCTCGCGGTCATACTTGAGATAGATATGGATGATCACCGGAAGCCAGCCTAAGATCAGCAGTATAGCTGCGACCGTACCGATGGCGGCTGCTCTGTCCCTCGCTTCCTGCTGCCTCTTTAGCATATCTGCCGCTTCTTCCCTCTGTTTGTTCGCTTCTTCGGCCAGCTTTCCCTCGCTGTCCATTATATCGGGAAGCGCCTCTTTGTTGACGATGTTGGTCGACTGCGGTATGAGCCTCACGGGGAATAGGACACGCGTTTCAACAAAGGTCCTGGCCGGAAGGACCGGCACCTTGAAATCAACTGTACGGTTATCGATGATCGCGGACTCGCCGGTAAGCGGGCCGTGCGCGAACACCTTGATTTCGTCCTTGCCGGCGCCCTCGGGGACCGTCACTTTGATGTGCGCATTTTCAATATTTACGTCCCAGTTCGCGTCGATGATCTTCCTGTTGAATTCGGCAATATCGCTGTATTTTGTCGCCACATCGCCGAGGGTATATTTGTATATGAAGGTCTTCGTCTCGTAATCGGAAGGGGAATAGACCTTGAATTTGGCGATCTCATCTTCAACGGACAGTTCATATGTAAAAAGTTGCCCGCTGCTGTTCCGGCTGTCGTTCAGGCTGCATTCCACCGGCTGGTCGCTGCCGCTTTCCAGCACGAACACCTGTTGGTCCGACATGCCTGATGTTCTGGAAAAATCGACGTCGCGCAGCGCGCCGCTGAAGCTGCCTTTGAAATCATAAGTGATCCGTTCCTCTATCGCGGCTGAACCGTCGGGGCGGATATCCACCGTAACGTTATAGCCTGTGATACCATATGTACGCCCGGTATCGGCGTATGCGGCGGGACTGCCCAAAAGCGCCGTGCCCGCGCATATGGCAACGGCAGCGGTAATGGCAACGGTAATGATAGCGATAACAACTTTTTTGATAACGTTTATCAAATAATATCCCTTCTCTATTTATAGCAATCAGTTATTATTACTCTATAATATCACAAAAATACCAGATTCAATACCGCGCTCGCTAATACCGCGCTCGCCAATATCGCGGCGCCAATATCGCGGCGCCAATATTGCGGTGCTAATATTGTGGCGCCAATACCGCGCTAGTTTAGTGCCGAATAGTTGCTAAAATAATAAAGATAAGCGCTGCCGCTGCATGTGTGGTCAAAAATTCAACTTTTGGCCAAAATAGTAACCAGAATATGGACATAGCTGAATATTTATGCAGAAAATATATAAATTTCAGTATATTAATTCATTATTTAGCGCCAATAGCGCCCATTACTTGAAAAATTGTCCACTTACGTATCCTGATATTAACGCTGTACAGTTGATACAATTGCGGCTGAATGATAAGATATTTTTTATGAGGGATTTGTTAACCGGCATCGGCGGTAGTAGTATGACCGGCATCGGCGGCCGTAGTATAATCGGCATCATCGTATTCATGGCCGGTCTGTTGATCGGATCATTCATAAACGTCTGTTTGTACAGGATACCCAGAAAGCAATCCATAGTGTCGCCCGGGTCGGCGTGTCCGTCCTGCGGCACTCGCTTGAAGCCTGCCGACCTTGTTCCCGTATTCAGCTACATATTCCTGAAAGGGAAATGCCGTTACTGCAAAGCGAAGATTTCCCCCCGATACCCGCTGGTTGAGCTAGCGACAGGCGTTGTTTTTCTCGTGGTATACGTAATAATCGGCATTTTCGTTGAATAATTATGCATGAAATAGCTACAATCTCTGTAAAACCACGCTGTTGACACAATTTCGGCAAATATGACTTAAAATGGCAATATAATACAGTTGTGTTAATATGCCATATATGTTAGTATCTTGATGATATGTGGCAAAATAGCGTAAAATGTTTATACATAGCTGATTTTGTTGCTTCCAACACAATAAGATTTTGGTAATAATATGATTGCCATAATGTTATGGTATAATTGAGTTAAGTATTTGATACAGTTATTGTACATAGATATTATACATAAAAATAGACCGAAGTATATATCCGGGTCGGTGAAGCATAGATTGCAGCACAGTGCAGTTCGATGCAGCGCAAGTTGCAGGTAGTGCAGCGCAAGTTGCGGCACAGCGCAGTGGAACGAACGCAGTGTGCTGTAGTGCACTGTAGCGTACTGTGGCGCAGGTTGCAGGTAGTGTTGAGCGTAATGTAGTGTGGGGAGTGTTAGATGCTAAATCACAACAGAAAAAAGCTGGGGGAGCTGTTAATTGATTCCGGTGTAATAACAAAGGAACAGTTGGAGAATGCCCTGCAGAATCAAAAAACGTCAAGCAAGAGATTAGGGGAGTTGCTGGTAGACGAGGGCATCGTAGAAGAAAGACAGATCGTCGAGGTGCTCGAATACCAGCTCAAAATTCCGCGGATCGATTTCATCAGCTTTGAAATAGACCCGTCAGTACCGGGACTAATAACCGAGAATCTGGCGAGGAAATATTGCGTGATACCTGTCCAGCGGGAAGGCAGCCAGCTTACCGTGGCAATGGCTGACCCGTTGAATTACAACGCGATCGACGACGTCGCCATGTACACAGGCCTTATGATAAAGCCTGCGATAGCTTTAAAAAGCGAAATACTCAATTCCATCGACAGGAACTACGGCAAGGAAAACGCTGAAAAGGCCGTCGAGGATTTCAAGAAAGAATTCGATTTAGAACAAATTGACGAGATCGACAGCGAACTTCTGAACGACGTCAGCAACGCCCCCGTAGTAAGGCTTGTAAACTCTATAATACAGCATGCCATGAGGCTTCGCGCAAGCGATATACATATCGAACCTTTCGAGGATACGCAAAGGATACGTCTCCGCATCGACGGCGAACTCCAGGAATTCATGAGAACTTCAAAAGCCGCGCACGCCGCCGTTGTGACGAGGATAAAGATACTCGGGAAGATGGATATCGCCGAAAAAAGGCTCCCGCAGGACGGCAGGGTAGAGATGACCGTCGACGGGAAGGATATCGACCTGAGGATTTCCATACTGCCGACAGTTTACGGCGAGAAGGTCGTCATAAGGCTTCTCGGCCGCAGCGACCTTTTGCTTACAAAGGCCCAGCTCGGGTTTACGCCTGAAAACGCGGAGATGTTCGAAAAGATCATCAAAAGCCCCAATGGGATAATACTTGTGGCGGGCCCGACGGGGAGCGGAAAGACAACGACACTCTATGCGGTCCTCAGGGAAATGAATAAGATATCCAAAAACGTCATAACAGTAGAAGATCCTGTAGAATACCGGCTTGAGGGTATCAACCAGGTGCAGGTCAACGTCAAGGCCGGCCTCACTTTTGCGAGCGGCCTGAGGTCAATATTGAGGCAGGACCCCGATATAATCATGGTGGGTGAGATACGCGACGTCGAAACGGCGCAGATCGCCGTCAGGGCGGCAATCACGGGCCATATCGTGTTGAGCACCATCCACACCAACGATTCGGCTTCCACCGTTTCCCGGCTGATCGACATGGGCATCGAGCCTTATCTTGTTTCGTCTTCTGTCGTAGGCATCGTATCCCAGCGGCTTGTCAGGAAGAATTGTACATACTGCCGCAAGGCATACAAACCGGACCATTCCGAGATGATGCTCCTGAAGATAAGGGAACAATTGCCCATATATAAAGGCGTTGGCTGCAGCGCATGCAACAACACGGGTTACAGGGGGAGGACCTCCATACACGAGATAATGCTTGTGAATAGCCAGATGAGGGAATTGATCGATAAAAAGGCGAGTATCGACCATCTGAGGAGCGCTTCGCTGAAGCACGGCACGACGACGCTGAGGGATAATTGCATCAAGCTCGTGCTGGACGGCACCACCTCGATGGAAGAGCTGCTTAAAGTGACGTACAGCCTTGATTAGGAGAATTAGGAGAACTATATGAACATCATTGATATCTTGGAAAAAACAGTTGAAAATAAGGCGTCCGATCTGCATATCACCGTCGGGATGCCTCCGATGATGAGGATCAATACGGTGCTCAAGCCGTACGGAGACGAACCGCTCAAGCCCGACGACACTGAAAAGATGGCAAAACAGGTCCTGACGCCGGCCCAGCTGGAAATACTTGAAAAAAACGGCGAAGTCGACCTTTCATATGTAATACCGAGCGTGAGCAGGTTCAGGGTGAATGTATACAAACAGAGGGGAAGCTATTGTATAGCTTTCAGGTCTATTTTCATAAAGATCCCCACAATCGATGGCCTCGGTTTTCCCGACATCCTGAAGGACCTTGCCATGAAGCCGAGAGGGCTCATACTTGTGACCGGGCCGACCGGCAGCGGCAAGAGCACTACGCTGGCGGCAATGGTCAACCATATCAACCAGAACCGCAATTGCCACGTATTGACGCTGGAGGAACCCATAGAATATCTCCACAGGCATGGCAAAAGCATGATAAACCAGCGTGAGATCGGCACCGACTCGCAGAGCTTCGCCAACGCGCTGAGGGCAGCCTTGAGGGAAGACCCTGACGTCATCCTTGTAGGAGAGATGAGGGACCTTGAGACTATTGCCATAGCGATAACGGCAGCCGAGACCGGCCACCTTGTGATGTCGACGCTGCATACGACCAGCGCGGCGCAGACCATCGACAGGATCATCGACGTATTTCCGCCTTTTCAGCAGCAACAAATAAAGACGCAGCTTTCGAACGTGCTGGAAGGGGTAGTATCGCAGCAGCTGCTCCCGACGGCGGACGGCAGGGGCATGGTGGCGGCCCTGGAGATAATGGTGACCACCGACGCCATACGCAACCTGGTGCGTGAAGGTAAGACGCATCAGATCAATACAGTCATCCAGACGAGCATAAAGCATGGCATGAAGACTATGGACTACGCGCTCAGCGAATTGATGCGCAAGGGTGTAGTTACCCGTGAGGAAGCCAATATCCACTGCGTGGACACCGAGATGCTGCGGCGCTACCTGATGCAGACCGGGAGCTGAGCAACAGAAAACGGAAACAGGAGACTTAGGAAACAGGAAAACAGGAAACAGGAAACAAGGGGGGACGTAATGCCTTTATATAAATATAGCGCCATCGGCGCCAACGGCGAAAAAATCGAGGGTACGTATGCCACGGGCGACCGGACTCAGCTGCTTCAGATGATCCGGGAGAAGAAGTATTATCCCATGGACATCACCGAAATCATAGAGCGTAAGGATCTAAAAGAGCTCAGCCTGTTCCGCCAGCGGATAAAGGTAAAAGATATCGCCCTCTTCTGCAGGCAGTTTTATACGATGCTCAATGCCGGCGTCACCATCATCAAGTGCCTTGACATCCTGCAGCAGCAAACCGAAAACAAAAGGTTCAGGGCAATCATAGGGGACGTCTATGAGGATGTGCAAAAAGGCGCCCAATTATCCGAGGCCTTGAAAAATCACAGGGATGTCTTCCCCGAGCTTCTGGTCAATATGGTGGAGGCCGGTGAAGTGAGCGGCACGCTGGACAATATCATGGACAGGATGGCAAGCCATTTCGAGAAGGATAATAAGCTCAAAAACAAAGTGAAGAGTACTTTGATTTATCCGGTGATATTAAGCATTGTCGCGGTGCTTGTAGTAATTTTCCTCCTGACTTTTGTAATGCCAACTTTTATGGGCATGTTCACTGAAAGCGGAGTGGCGCTGCCGCTCCCGACAAGGATTTTAATGGCGATAAGCGAAATAATCAAAGGTTACTGGTACATTATTGCTGTCGCAATCGCAGCAATAATATATGCAATAAGGCGGTACGTAGACTCCGACAAGGGGAGGCTGGCATGGGACAGACTCAAGCTGCGTTTACCGGTGGTTAATAGTACGGTGACCAAACTGATAACCTCCAGGTTCACAAGAACGCTCTCCACGCTTCTTTCAAGCGGCATACCGCTTTTGCAAGCTATGGAGGTGGTTGCAAGGGTAGTGGGAAATAGGGTGGCCTCAGACGCTATACTGAGCGCCAGAGAGGACATGAGAAAGGGTATGGATCTCGCCGGACCGGTAAGAAAGACGGGTATTTTCCCTCCTATGGTGGATTCGATGATCCGAATCGGTGAAGAATCGGGTACTTTAGACGCAATACTCGGAAAGACCGCTAATTTTTATGACGAAGAGGTGGACGCAGCCCTGCAGAAGATGACCGCGATGCTTGAACCTGTGATCATAGTATTCATGGCGGGTATCATAGGGTTTATCGTTATTTCCATGGCATTGCCCATGTTCGACATGATGAAGACGGTACAATAACGTAGAGGGTATTACATAGTGTGTTCATGAGGGAATTTCCTCATAAATATATAATAAGAAAAGGAGAGTAGAACATGTTTAACAAATTAATGAAAAACAAAAAAGGCTTCACACTTATTGAACTGATCGTGGTCATTGCGATTCTGGCTATTTTGGCTGCTATTGCTATTCCCAGATTTATTGGTACTTTGAGCAACTCTAAAGTTAAAGCTGACGAAGCATCAGCAAGAACGATAATGAGCGCAATATCTGTCGGAGAAGCAGAAGGCACATATGTACTAAGTGGAACAAATTTCTTAGCAGATACCGACGGTGATCTTAGTGTTGATGATGTAGTTGCGTCTGGTGGCGTTGTTGCACAATTAGTATCCGATGGATTTTTAGCTGAAGCTCCAACTGTGCAATCAGGAACTGGTGGTGGTTTCTCTGTAACTGTTGCTAACGGTGCAGTTGATACTATTACTGGTGGTGGTAATACTTTCTATGATGCTCCTT
>CAZCKQ010000015.1:0-15244 GCA_964499315.1 uncultured Eubacteriales bacterium
AGCCATTAATGCCGACCTTTGGTCAGGCTTAATTACGGAGGAACTGGCAGAATACCTGCGTGAGAAATATCTTGGTCTAGGCGAATCTTGCTATATTCAATAATATTGTTATTTTGTGGATTTTACAGTATACTATAATTATTATGGAAATAAAAAAGGTGAGCGCATATGATTTATTCATTAGGTGAATTAAAGAGAATTATAGAGCCAATAGCAAGCAAATATGCTATTCCGGTTGTTTATTTGTTTGGTTCATATGCACGTGGCGAAGCTACTGATAGTAGTGATGTAGATATTCTTATTGACCGAGAAGGTTCTGCTATAAGAGGACTCTTTGATTTGGGTGCATTGTATAATGATTTAAATGAAATGCTTGGCAAGCCTGTTGATTTAGTGACAACCGACAGTATTGTTCAACCGGAAACACAAAGGCGAACACCATGGTTTGCCAAGACATTAGAACAAGAAAGGATAGTTATTTATGAAAGACACTGATTTACAACGCATTCAGCATATCAGAACTTATTGCGAAGATATTGCCGAAACAGTAGTACGTTTTGGGAATGACTACAATATATTTGAATCGGATAAAGATTTTATCAATTCTGTATCTATGAGTATGATGCAGATAGGCGAGTTGTCTGTCGGATTGTCAGATGCTTTCAAGGATGCGACGAGACACCAAATTCAATGGGGAGCACTTAAAGGAATGCGTAATCTTTTTGCTCATGCATATATTTCTATGAACAAATCAGTCATTTGGGAATCAGCTACCCGAGATGTACCTGCTGTTCTTGATTTCTGCATAAAAATTATTGAGCAAAACGAGGAAGTTATGGATCAAAAGCAAGATATGGGGATGAAGATGGAATAGAAGAATACATGTTAAATGGAATATATTAGGGGCATCTTTTTTGACCTAACTTTCCACAAAGGTAGTCAGTCAATGATACAAATTGACTGACTACCTTTTAATTTTGCTTATTAGAAAAGCCTGTAATACAAGGAAAAAGCGAGACAAGGGGGTGCAAAACGCCCGTCCTGTCTCGTTATTTCTATTTATCCATGGCTTGCAGTAATTCGATGACTATATTTTTTTGCACCCCTCCTCTAACGGCAACAGAGGCAAAATTAAAAGGTTAAACCTAATTATCCTGATATTCATTAAGGACGTCTGTATCAATATCTTTGATTTCAAAGGTTTTACGCACAGAAACGCAAAAGTTCGACTCGATCATTAAGTTTGCTAATCTTTCACCATCGATTAGGATAATGTGATGTGTCTGCACATAATCTTTTGCTTTTTGTGAATATTTGGCCGTCGTTACGAACAAGCCGTCTCCATGCTTTCCCGCAATTGCACCCACGAAGCTCTGAATTTCAGGCTGTCCTACGACTCTGTCTTGTGCCCACTGCTTTGCTTGCATATATATGAGAGAAACGGTGTAGTTACGGACTATGTCTAGAAAGTTTTCGATTGACAGCATGCCCCATACGAGCTTCTCTTGGCTCGGCACGATGCCACCGGCCGGATCAATATCTGACAACGGAAAGGGGTAAGGTTCTTTCCATTCTAGGTAATTTTCTGCATTTCCCGTAACAGTAGTGTATTTCGCAGTCTGGCGGCAGGTGGAAATCACAAACTGGTTATAGCTAAATAAGTCGGAGAAGTCCCGCTTGTAACGTTCAATCTGTGCTACACCGTCAAAAAATGGCTCTTTTAAAGTGGATGATTTGCATTCGGGTATAATTTCCTTTTCAAGTCGCTGAATGCGGAACTGCGACACGGCAAGAAAACTGTTATTTTTCGGTTTGGTATAATCAATCAGTCGCACAGGCTGATTATCTTCACCAGTTTCCTCGTTATATGCAGAAAGGCCGAATGCCAGGCGGTCGTCACCTTCGCGGTTACGGTCAATAAGAGAAATCTTCTCGAAGCTGTGTAAATCCGTGACAAGGTCATCTGCTTGGCTGTCAGTCAGCCAAGGGTTTAGATCTAATATAGCGGCTTTCGCACGGCTCTCCAATATCACGTCGCCGAAGTCGGTACGACAGCCTCTACCACCTTTCCAACGCTCGACCGTCCAGCCGACCTTTTCAAGGTGGGCCAGGAACGGCTCTTCGACGTATGTCAATTCAGCAGATTATCGGTTCTGACCCTACCCGAAAGTAGGTCTTCCATCAGACCACGCTTTATGTCCGCCAGCTTTGTCAGCCTTTTCCACTCGGCGGTCAACCGCTCATCTGCAGCTAAGATTATATCCGCAATATGCCTCTGCTCATCTAAATCCTGTGGGGCATAAATTGTCTGGTTCTCTATCGTCTTGATAGTCATCCCATAGCGTGTGATGCCATTTGCCATGCAACTGAAGTATTTGACAGCTTCGTGAGTTTGCAGAGCGAGCATTACGAAACGTCCATCATATTTTCCTTGAAAAGGTCTAATAATTGCTAAATGGTATCCGCAAACAAGACCGTCAATATCGCCACAAACCACGGCCGGAATTCCAATATCGTTCGGCGTTTCTGCTATATCGAAAGCTTTAACGCTCGCATGCGAGCTGAATTTCTCAATGGAGAACTTTTTGATACCATGTTTGAAGCGCAGGTGTTGACGCAGCGTTGGATCCGATACTATAATCAGATCAGGCCGCATTCGAGCCTCGGCGGGCGGCCGCCCGCCCCTCAAACCGTGGTTCCAATCGCTGCCTAGAATCACCGATTTTCTAACATTGCTCCTGGACCATAAATCGGGGGCAGGTCACCGTAAAGATAATAATGGCGATACGGTGAGGGGCGAACAAGAGATCGCAACAGTTTATGTATATGATATCGAAACTGATACTTTCTTCGGGAAGAAGAGTTTTGAGGGGGACAGCCTTGATGACACCTATGAGAATTATCGAGATGGAGATATATTCTTAAATAAATTGGATTATTCGGAGATTAGAATATATTTGGATGGACTGCGTCATGAATGAAAACTTCACACAACGAAGCTAAATGCGGAGGTTATTATGAATTTGATATGTAAGCTGTTTGGGCATAAATGGTCAGGCTGTACCTGTACCCGCTGTAAAAGCACAAGAGATTTGTATCATCGATGGTTTTATGGTAATCTTGCCTGCTCGTTATGCGGAAAAATCCATGAACACAATTGGGACGGTTGCGTATGCAAAATATGCGGCGCCAAACGAGATGAAGGGCACGATTGGGACGGTTGCAGATGCAAAAAGTGCCACGTTCAACGTGACGAAGGTCATGATTGGAACGGATGCAGGTGTAAAAAATGCTATAAAATGCTTGAAAAACCTCAACATAGTTGGAAACAATATAATTTTCATGATACCATAACTGTTTACGGGAAACAAACAGTAGAATGCAAAAACTGTGGGACTTCTGTCGATTTCGATTCCGCAGGCACATACTGCCCCATTTGTTTCACAAAAGGAAGCTGGAAGCATGAGCCGACCGATGACCGAATGTTTTTGAGGTATAGCTTTACCTGCGAGAAATGCGGGTATGGAACCGGCTATGAGCGGAATGATAGTTATTAAGCGTATCCCCTGTTTTCCTTATAACTATCCTTATAACGCAGATAGTAAAAGATGATGTTTAAAAACAGTATATAACATTGTTACAAAATATGTATCGCCGCTTGCTCGAAACACAGCACCTTGCTACCAGTACGGTTGCGAGACTTTTTCTGTAGATGCAGCCATTTTGCGAAAGACACACTTTCCGTTTCAGGGGCATTTTAGGCGCGGAAATCGATGGGCAATATCGCACTTTGGGGTGACAATATTTGCGGACACACTTTTGAATATGCGGGCGGTTGCCACTGTGATTGCCTTGTAATGATTTTGCTATTACTGGATGCGATGAACAAAAGCTGATGCATTTTCAGCGGCGAAATAGTGCCAAGAAACGCCGTAGCATCGGCATTTTCAGCGGTCTGCACCCCTCATCTTATTTTGCACCCCTCCTACATGAAAACAGCAAGGGCATCGTTAATTTGTATCAACGCCTATGTTGTTACGCACATAATGGCACGGTTGGTAAGACAATGACCGTGCATTAGCTTTATGCTCCGACATGCGAAAAAGCCTTAATATCTTATATAATGCAACACAATCTTGAATATTTAGATATTCGTGAAACATAATGATACCAGTTGCGCTGCTATCACTTCTTTTGCCAAGCATATAGGTATTGATCCGGGCATTGTTTTGGGGCGTCTTCATTCGATTGGCAGAGTTAGTCTGATACAGACTAAACGTATACACTGCACATAAGTCAACCAACCATTCTATTAACAAGTGTAGAGCAAAGATGTATAATCTAACTGTCTGTCGGCGTGTGCGTTGTTTGAATACATATCTGTTTGAAGGAGGATAGAAATGGTTTCAATAGAAAGTATCATGTCAATCGATAAAAGCGATATGCAGGAAGCGTCAAAGGCGGTGAGCAAGGATGATATCCCGCAGCTTGTAGATTGGTTGTCCTTAAAAGATGACAATATCAGATATCAAGCATTTCTCCTTCTGCAGAATAGATCAGTGTTCTTTGATGATGTCTATCCGTATTGGAATACCTTTCGGGATAAACTTAAAAGTGAAAATTCGTATCAAAGAAGTATCGGACTTATGCTTATTGCCGAGAATACTAAATGGGATGCGGAAAACCAAATGGAAGATACCATCGATGATTATCTGGAACCCTTGAACGATGACAAACCCATAACGATACGACAGTGCATCCAATCATTGGGTAAAGTAGTGCCATATAAGCCGGGCTTAAAAAATAAAATAGCCGGGAGGCTTATTACGTTTAATCTTATGGCTGTTAAGCAAACAATGCGCAAATCCATATTACTGGACATATTGAATGTACTGGCCTCAAGTAGAAAAGAACTAAAAACAGATGAAACAGAAAGCTTTATACTGAATGCACTATCGGGTGAAATATTAGATGAAAAGTCAAAGAAGCAGATCAAAGCACTTTTATCATAGCAACATAGCAAACCAGTCTAACAGTCTAATTATTAAACATCTTGACTTCGAGCGAGTGTGCATTGTATCATTTGATGGTAGAGACTATGGAAATGCTGTTTGATCCGGCCGGATTCCCTATCCTGGGGCTGGCGGGCATAATTATTACTACGCTTGGGTGTATTATACCGGCAGTTGCCTTCAGGGGGAGGCAAAGCCAGAGATACAGTCCTTTGAACCATTTCATCTCTGAACTGGGCGAAAAAGGCGTGTCCAGGCTTGCGTCGGTGTTCAACAGTTCTCTTGTCATCGGCGGCATTATGAATGCGCTGTTCATGATCCAGTTCAACAGGTTCATCAATACCAGGGCTGCGTATATATCGATTGCCTTCGGAGTCTTCAGTTCACTGGCCGTGTCGGCGGTTGGGCTGTTCCCCATGAATTCGATGTTCAGCCATATGATTGCCGCGTCAAGCTTTTTTTATGGCGGTATGATGACGATGATAATGTTCGCCGTGACCGGTCTGACTGATCCGTTGAACCGTATCCCGGCCGCTCTGATAATCCTTGCTTTTATCGTAACCGTGATTTTTCTGATATTTATTATTGTATTGAATGTTTCGGTCAAAAAGAGCGGTATTTTAGATACGACTGTTATCACCAGCAGGCCTTCCGTCTGGATACACCCGATACTCGAATGGTCTGTGATGCTCGGAATCGATATATGGATTGTCGCTGTCTCTGTTTATTTCATCAGAGGTCTATAGCTCGCGTCTTCCCTCCAGTGCCTTTGCAAGCGTAACTTCATCGGCATATTCCAGGTTTCCGCCGACCGGTATCCCGTGGGCGATCCTCGTGACTTTGATGCCAAGGGGCTTCAGCAACTTAGACAGGTACATGGCCGTGGCTTCGCCTTCTACGTTGGGGTTGGTCGCCAAGATGACTTCTTTAACCGAACCGTCCCTGGTCCTGTCAAGCAGCTCCATCACTTTTATATCCTCAGGGCCTATGCCGTCCATCGGTGAAATCGTACCAAGCAGCACGTGGTATAGTCCTTTATATTCCCTCGTTCTTTCCATTGCCGCTATATCGCGCGGATCCTCGACCACGCAGATAAGGCTGCGGTCTCTGGAAGCCGAACTGCATATGCCGCAAGGATCGGTGTCGGTGAGGCTGAAACAGGTGGTGCAGTGCTTTATTTTCTCCCTCGCTTCCCGGATGGCGTTCGACAAATCAGCAGCCCTGCCGGGGGGAACGTTCAGTATGTGGAAAGCCAGCCTTTGCGCGGTCTTGTGGCCGATTCCGGGCAACTTCTCGAATTCCTCGACAAGTCTGGCAATCGGGGGGGCGTATTGTGCCATTCTTCCTCCATGATCGCTTCAGGGATTATTTTAGAATAATCCCGGGATATTGCCCAGTCCGCCTGTTATCTTGCTCATTTCGGAGCTGGCAAGTTCATCGGCTTTGCGGAGCGCTTCATTCACTGCCGCCACGATGAGATCCTGAAGCATTTCGATGTCTTCGGGGTCAACAACCTCGGGCTTTATTACTATTTGCTTGAGTTCTTTTTTTGCGGTGGCTGTCACCGTTATGGCGCCGCCGCCTGAGGAAGCTTCAACTGTCTTATCCTGCAGTTCATCCTGCAGCTTTTTCATATCGCTTTGCATCTTCTGGGCCTGACGCATCAGGTTGCCCAGGTTGGCTCCGCCGAAGCCGGGGAAACCGCCTTTTGCCATATTGCATACCCTCCGGATAAATTACTGGTATTATTCGTTATTATTATATTGTATGTCTATACGTTTAGCAAACTTGAGCGCTTTTTCCACAAAATCGCCGTTATCGCCGTCATCGCCACTATTGCCGTTATCGGCATTATCAGTATTAGCTGCATTACCAGAATTACCAGCATTACCGCTCAGAGTCTGATTTGCTGCTGCCGGTGCGGATTCCGGGATTTGAATATCCTTGTCAAGGCACTTGATTCTGATCTCCCTGCCAAGTTTATTCTTCAGGCATTGCTCGACTGCTGCCATGTGAACCGGTTTCGATATAAGGGTCTTTTTAAGCCCGGTGCCGTTCGGGAACACTATTCCGACCGTCCTGTCGTCGAGTTCATAAGCGGATGTATCCATAAGGTTGGCAAACAGCAGCATCTTCCCGTCGCTCCTGAGTTCATGGATAATCTCGTTCCAGAACAGGATTTTTTTGGGCGCTTTCTGCTTTGAACCTGTTACCGTGCCGGCGGTAGGCATTGGCTTGGCGACGGGCACAGATTTTGCGCCGGATACGGATCTGCGGTTAGGGTTGGCTGCAGCGGCAGGCTTATCGGATGGAGCCATAGGCTTATCGGTTGCCGTGGTGGGCATACTATTAACTGCAGGGCTGCTGCCGGCAACATTGGGTCGGGCACCGGAGGACCCGGCATCAGAGGGCCTGGTATCGGAGGATTCTGTATCGGAGGGTTCGACATTGGAGGGCCCGGCATCAGCGGCTGCTTTAAATACTCCGGCGTGCTGAAGCATCTCAATCTTCTTCTCGAGCGCCGCCAGTCTTTCCGCCAATTCGGTATCTCCGGGCGAGTATAGCCTGTTACTGAGCTTGATGAGGGCGACTTCAGCTGCAATCTTTGTATTAGACGACCATTTAAGGCTTGATTCGACTGCCGACAGCTCCTTAAGGGAAAGGACGATTTCATCATGGCCCAGCAAGGCCGATTGCCGGCGTATCTTCTCCTGCACCTCCGAAGGGGCGTCGATGAGCATGCGGACGTCGTCCGCTGATGCGCATATGAGCATATTCCTGTAGTATTGGATCATATCGGCAATAAAACGGGAAAGATCCTTGCCTTCTTCATTTACGGCATTCAAAATCCTGAGCGTACCGGCAATGTCCCGGGAAATGATGTTGTCTACCATATCCGATATGGTATCCTCATTAACCATACCCATCAATCTCAACACTTTATCGTAACTTATCGTACCGGAATCGGCCATGATGCACTGGTCGAGTATCCCGATGGCATCTCTTAAAGCGCCTTCTGATAATCTTGCTATGAGGTTCAGCGCGTCGCCGGTGATTTCCACATCCGACGCTCCGGCTATTTCACTGAGTAAGCGCGATATGCCGGCGGCAGAGATCTTTCTGAAATCGTACCTCTGGCATCTTGAAATTATTGTCTGCGGTACCTTGTGCGGCTCTGTGGTGGCAAGGATGAAAACGACCTGCGGGGGCGGTTCTTCGAGTGTTTTGAGCAGCGCGTTGAAGGCTCCCGTCGAAAGCATGTGTACTTCATCGATTATATAAACCTTATATTTGGAGCGGGAAGGGATATATACCACTTCTTCCCGGATTTCCCTGATGTTTTCTACGCTGTTGTTGGATGCGGCATCGATTTCAAGGACATCGAGTATGCTCCCGTCAAGAATACCGAGGCATATTTCGCATTTATTGCACGGATTGCCGTCTGCGGGCGCAAGGCAGTTGATTGCCCTTGACAATATATGCGCCATCGTAGTCTTGCCGGTTCCCCTTGATCCGCAAAAGAGATAAGCATGAGATATCCTTCCTGTTTTAACGCTGTTGCGGAGTGTTTTTACGACATGCTCCTGCTCGACGATGTCTTCGAAGAGCAATGGCCTCCATTTGCGATAAAGTGCGAGATAAGACATACAGCCTCCCGGTGCAAGGAAATGCGGAGTGATAATATTAATGGCCGTGCACCTGAAATCGAACTGCCTCTATGAGCGCTGCCACTATAGCCGGCTCAGACCAGGCTGCCTTGCGGCACATGGAATTGCCTGCTTACCGCTGCTTTCTTCCGAACCTGACGGGGTTCACAGGTTGCCATTGCGCAAGACCCGGTCCTCATAGCTGCTTGTAATGGCCTGACCTCACAGGGACAGCCCTCAGCCAGGAGATCAATCCTGCTATAGCGGGTTGCAGGTTCAGGGCACCGCTACCTCCCCATTCAGCACGGCCAATTTCATAATCCATGATGGTTTTCGGATCACTTGACTATTATACTGAAAAAACCATGGCAGTTCAATGAATATTACCAACGTCAGTGTTTTGCCTGCCGCTCTTTTCTTTATCAGAAGTCGCGCCCGGCTTCATCTTCAGAGGGGCCGCTCCGGCAACGACGGATTGACTTCCGGCATATTTTTCAAGTACTTTCTTATCGTATTCAGTCAATAGCGTGGAAGAATTCTTGCTTTTCATATTATTGAGTATTCCCAGCTCTGCCAATATTATTTTATAGATTGCCGATATGCCTGCATATTTGATAAAATCATTAAAGAGAGGGTGATTAGCTTGAAGGTCAGGAAAGCGATTATTCCGGCCGCCGGTCTTGGCACGAGATTTCTTCCGGCGACAAAAGCGCAGCCCAAGGAAATGCTTCCTATTGTGGACAAGCCTACTATACAATACATTGTCGAAGAAGCGATCAATTCCGGCATTGAAGATATTATCATTGTTACAGCCGCCGGGAAAAGGGCCATAGAGGATCATTTCGACAAATCGTACGAACTTGAGGAGATACTCAAGAAGAAGGGCAAGGACGACCTGCTCAATCTTGTGCAGGATATCTCAAACCTTGTGGATATCCATTATATCAGGCAGAAGGAGCCGAAAGGGCTTGGGCATGCCATTTATTGCGCAAAGTCATTTATCGGCGACGAACCGTTCGCCGTCCTTCTCGGCGACGATATAATCGTTTCCGAAGAGCCATGCCTGAGCCAGCTGATCAAAGTCTACGATGAATACAAGACTTCCGTGGTCGGAGTGCAAAGGGTGCCTGACGACGAGGTCTCGAATTACGGCATCATCAAATGCAATGGCATAGAGGAGAGGATATATAAGATTAAGGACCTTGTCGAGAAACCGGATAAGGCTAAAGCCCCTTCAAATATTGCAATTCTCGGAAGATACATAATAACGCCGAGGATATTCGAATTCCTTGAAAACGTGAACCCGGGCAAGGACGGCGAGATTCAGCTCACTGACGCGCTGAGGCAGCTGGTCGGCGTCGAGGCGATGTATGCATATGATTTTGTAGGAAAGCGTTACGACGTAGGTGACAAACTAGGCTTCCTGAGGGCCACCGTTGAATTCGCGCTCATGCGCAGCGACCTGAAAGACGAGTTTTCCAGATACTTAAAAGAAATGGCATACCGGATTCAAAAAATCGTATAATCCTATTCACCCGATGCAAATACTAATCATGTGAATCGGAGTGACAACCTTAAAAAACTGATGGCGGTATCTGCGGGAACCATCATTGCGATGTCTTTGCTTTGCGTATTGTTACTTTATTATGTAAAAACGGCCGTTGCGGAAAAAATGATGTTAACCGGCGTTGCCGCCGATATCGGATATTCCAGTGAAATCGCGCCAAATACTCCCGTGAGCGGATCCGGGAACCAAGACCCCGAAGGTAACGACAAATATTCCGGGAAAAAAGATACCGAAGCGGGGGGCTTCGACCATGTCGATGTTAATGAAAACGGCAACTATGACAAATTATTGCAGATAGCCGACTATCTCAGGAAAAAAGATGCCGCGCTCGGCAACAGGGCGTTGAAGCTTGTTGCCGGAAGGATGGCGGATGGCGCCGATAGTGCGGATATAAGCTTCAATGCGGATCTGCTCTCGATAGAGAAGATGAATGGGCAGGAAATCGCGGCTATCGCCCCTATCGCGCTCAAAATCGGTAATGATGGATTGTCAAAGATATCAAGCATGTCAAGTAATGGTATCACACCTGATGAATTATTCGAAATCATCACTATGCTTGATACAAAACTGCCAAAATCCGATTTTGTTAAAATCACCGGCATTTTCCTTGATAAGCTTGACCAATGACCTAAGACCGATGACCAACTATCAATGACCCGATAATCAAAGACCGTCAAATCAATTAAGCGGTTTGAACTCAAAGCTGACTGTACTGCCGTAAACCGTCACGAGCAGGTACTTTATCGCAGACGGCTTTGCTCCCTGGACGGCGCCGTTGTTCAGATCCAATCCGGCCGTCGATATATATCTTATGCCTCTTTCAAGATGGCTCATGTTCTTATCGGCTTTATAGAAAACCCAGATATTCTTGCCGGTTTTCTGTCTGTATGCGGTCAGTATGTCCTGGAACAATCCGGCTTCGAGATTGTCGTTGAAATCCGCAGGTTTTTTCGCGGTGAAAATGAAGACATTCGATCCTTTGAAACTCTCAAGCTGATTTATCAGCCATTGCCACTGACCCTTTCCGCTTTGTCTCAATCCATTCGCGCCGGTATCAAGCTGAATCAGACGGCTGCTTTTTATATCCAGCACCTTATATGCGGTTTGGGCACTGCTGCCGTTGGAGCTGCCGCTGCCGTTGCCGTTTAACGGCTTATACAATGTCCAGGTGGAAAGCAGAGGCTTTTTGATCATGCTCTTTGCGGCGGTATGGGGGCCTTCGCCGACCAAGGCGGCTACGTCGATATATTTGTTAACAAGATTCGCCAGGTTGGACAGCACTTTCTTCTCCGCGTCATTCGATGGCTCGCGGCTTTCACCAAAGACAGCGAAGCGGAACGAGGTGCTTGTCTTCTTGTATATCGTCGCTTTTTCAGCGCTATCTGCGGGAATCGTGTCTTTTGGTGTTTTTGCAGGGTCGACCTGGACGAAATTGTATTCGGTGACAGACAGGCTGTCGAAATAAACCTCACCCGCATCCGGCACAGGGTTTGGTTGTACCATGTACAGTCTTGTAAGGAGTGACGGTTTATCTATTCCTTCAAGGGACCCTTCGACATATTTCCAACCGGTCCAGGACAGGTCTTTCGAAAGGTCCACGAGGTGCTTTTTCCCCGCGGCGTCCGCGATCTCCGCCCGCAGCCAGCATGGGTTAACACGGGTATTATTCACCCACAGCCCGATTTTGACGGTGTTGGGATTGAGTTTCAAGCCTCCGTTGGAATAGACGAAATATGCAGCCCGGGTGTTTTCGATATTGCTGTTGAAATCATATGTCAGTTTCCCGGAATAGGCGCCTGAGTATTTGACTGTGGGATCGACGGCATATGAGCCGATGACCGAATCGGGGTAAGGCAGGAAAGTACCGTTATTCGTTTCGAACCCATCTTTTACTGTTGTCGTATACGATACTGCCGATGCCGTGCAATATGCATGCGTAGTGCCTACCGATGCGTCTATGAAGACGTTGCCGACCTTTTTGGCCGTAAATGACCCATTACTTACGGTACCTACCGTACTGTCGCCTTTGATCGCCCATTTGACGTCAGTTGGGTAGATGGGCGCGTAATAGCCGTTTTTGTTCTTACCCTTGACGGTAAGTTGCTTTTTGGTATTCACCGGCACTGTAATAGAGTTGGCGCTTAAATAGAGCTGAACCGGCGAGCTCAGTACGCTGATGGGTATGCTTGCGCTTATCGTGCCGACGGTGGCCGTGATCTTAGCTTCGCCGACGCTCTTCGGGTAGAATACCCCGTCTTTGAAGGATCCGGTGACCCCGCTGACGCTCCATTTAACCTGCTCGGGCTTTATCTGCACGGGATTATAATATGAATCGTAGCCTTTGATGCCCAATTTGCGCGATGTATTGACAAAGACGTTGGCATCCTCATTTTCAATTATCAGCCCTTTTAACGCCGAAGCAGGCGCATTCGCGACGATCCCCACCGCTGTGGATATCTGTCTTGCCCAACCGTCCGACGGTGAATTGACGATTTGCGAATCAGAATAGCCGAGCTTCCTTGACATCATCATGGTCGAACCGCCGCCGTCCATGTTTATGGCGTTATATGCGCCCAATTCGAGCATAAGCGAGGCCAACTCCTCCTGCGTCATGCCTATGCTGCCCTGCTGCCTTCCGTCAACCGTCACCATGATCAGGTATCTGCCGTCCTTGGTGCTGCCTATCGCCGTCCTGGGATGTCTGCCATCTACCACATGGGTAAAGGAAGCAAGCTGCTTGCCGTCCTTTGCCAGGATGGTCCCGCCGCTGACGGCCACTTTGAGTTTAGTCCAATCCGGCGTCGTGTTTATATCAAGGTAAACCGTATCACCTACCATAAAGTTCCTGAGGATTGTCTGCGCCCCTTCGCCCCTTGAAAAGAGGATGTATCCGTTTTCCGGGATTGCGACGGAGGGCATCGACTGGCGTATCTCTGTTACTACGTCGTTCACTATGACTGCTTCGACCATATCCGGGACTGAGGACGAAGAGCCTACGGAATAAGCGCTCATGCCCCTGTCCATGACTGATAGGTCGATATATCCGTAATAAGGCCTGTTGTACCTTCCGACTTCCAGTTTGGTGCCGAAGGCAGTGCCTATCGAAATATCCGTCTTCCAGTAGTCGAACAGCGGCTCGTTTAAAGGGCCTAACGCGAATGTGGCCATTGTGTCGTTCAGTTGATTCAGGTCGTTGTATGCGGTTTTCATTTTGCCGGCGTCGACTATCGGCCCTATCGGGTTTATCAATCCCGGCTTGTCGGTCCAGATGAAGAATCCTGCATTTACCGCCGCAACTGCTTTTTTGGGCTTTGCCAGATCGAATATGGATGTGAGCTTCTGTATCGACGTCTGGTTGACCATCGTCTCTACCTTGATGCACGGGTTTTTAAGGTCAGCTCTCAAGATATTGATACTGAGCCAGCCGTCGTCGGTATAACGGGTGATCTTCTCATGGGTGAGGCCGGAAACGACCGCTTCCTTGACGCTTTTTTGGAAAATGACGGAGTTTGCCGGCGCCGACGTCGCCGCAGGCGCGGGCGCAGTCGCCGCTTGTGCTTGATATGGCAGGAATGGTGCCGCAGATATTGCAACAGCCAATACAAAAGTAAAGATTAAGACAAATTTCTTATGTAAAATACCGGTATTTCGCCTTTGTTTGTTTCTCATTAGTTATTACCTCTCATGAATTGGATAATGTTGAGTATGTGCTATATTTAATTCCAATTATAACCCAATGGAGGAGATGCCGCAAAGTAAAAGTCTTCCATATTATTGACAATTAAGCTATATATGTGCAATTTTAATATTTACTTAATATTCTTTTAATATTGATTTAATAGTGACTTTGCTGTAGAATATTTTAAGTCGGCGGGGTGTAGCGCAGCTGGTAGCGCACGTGGTTTGGGACCATGGGGCCGGAGGTTCAAGTCCTCTCACCCCGACCAGTAATTCGGACAATTCTTGTTATAAAAACAGCGGTGTTTTGCCTAGTAAAAACTCCTCCAATTTAAAATTTGTGCTTCCGATAATCAGGGAAAAGGCTTCAGGATACAGTTGTTTAAATACCAGACTTCCGCCTGCGTTTTTCACTCTGCCGCTCTTTACCTCAATGGCTGTCAGTCCACTTCCTTTTTTTATAACGAAGTCAACCTCGTTATTGCGTTCGCGCCACCAATAAACCTCAAACCCTTCTTCTTTTTCCCGTGCTAGCAAATAAGCACCTACAGCACTTTCTACGAGCCTACCGCGTTCAGTAGGGTTTTCGAGTAACCGCCGCCTGTTTGCGCCGCCCGCATAGGTCATAAGGGAGGTGTCATACACCATAAACCTTGGTGAACTCTTTCTGGCGCGTATTTGATTCCCGGAATAATTCTGCAGACCGGCAAGCATATTGGCTCTTCCAAGAAGTTCAAGGTAATGTGCCAATGTCACAGTGTTTCCTGCGTCTTGGAGTTGTCCGAGCATTTTAGTAAAGGATAACTCCTGTGCGCTGTATCCTGAACCCAACATGAAGAGTGACCGCAGAAGCGCGGGCTTTCTGACTTCTTCCATCATCAAAATATCGTGTGAAATTGTAGGTTCTACAATTGAAGTGCCTATATAACGCGCCCACCGGTTTTCATCCTTGATGAGTGAAGCCGCACCAGGGTACCCGCCAAAGAAAAGAAAATCCTCAAGGCTGTAGCCAAACGCTTTTTTGCATTCGGCGTAGCTCCAATGGGGAGAATAGAGTATTTCAAACCTACCCATCAATGACTCTGAAAGCCCCTTCTGTAGTAACAGGGAAGAAGAACCTGTCAGAACCACCTTTAGAGAAACATTCAACCTACTGTCTTCATCCCAAAGAAGTTTAACGATTGAGGACCAGTTGCTAATCTTTTGGATTTCATCAATCACGAGGATTGCCTCATTCGTTGGAATATTCGATTGTCAAGAGTCACATATGCCTATGAAAAGATTTACCCCGGGAATTTGGTCAAAGTGTTTATCGCGCGTATAAATAATTGCGTTTCTGT